>JAEUKG010001249.1 GCA_016794325.1 Myxococcales bacterium
CGCGTGATGCCGGGCGAAAAGGGCGCTAGGCTCGGCTCCCCCCAATGGCGCCCCCCGAAGGCGGAGCCGGCCTCACCGGTCGGCTCCGCGCCATCGACCCTCAGATCAAGCTCGTCTTCGGCGCGGTCGCCCTCCTCGGCATCGCCTACGGGGCGACCACGAGCGTCCTCGCGATCCACCTCGACGCTCGCGGGCTCGGCAAGACCGCCATCGGCGGGCTCGCCACGTTCTTCGCCGCCGGCATCGCCGCGATGTCGCTGCCGGCGGGTTGGCTCGTGCGCAAGGCGGGGGCGCGGCTCGTGCTCCTCGGCGCGCTCGCGGTCTACCTCGCGTGCGTCCTCGTCTTCCCGCACCTGTCGACCTTCGGCCCCATCGCCGCCTCGCGCCTCTTCGACGGCGCGGCCAGCGTGTGCGTCTGGGTCGCGTGCGAGACGATCCTCCTCGCGCGCGCGGGCGACCGCGACAAGGCGCTCGTCACGAGCCTCTACGCGATGTGCTTCGGCGTCGGGTACGTGGTGGGCCCCCTCGTCGCCAAGCCCATCGTCGCCGTCACCCACTCGACGACGCTCGCCTTCCGCGCCGCCGCCGTGCTCGCGGTGCTCTCGATCCTCGTCGCGTCGCGGGTGTCGCCGGTGGCCGCCGCCGAGGCGAGCCACGAGAGCGGAGGCTCGGGCAAGAGCGCGCTCTCGATCCTCTGGCGCATCAAGAACAGCTGCTTCGCCACCTTCGGGTACGGGTACTTCCAGGCCTCGGTGGTGCTCTTCTTGCCGATCTACCTGAAGGACGACAAGGGGGTCAGCGAGAGCAACACCGTCCTCGTCACCGCGTTCTTCGCGGCGGGCATGCTCCTCTTCTCGGCCCAGGCCGGCCGCCTCGGCGATCGCCTCGGTCACCTCCGGGTCATGCGCGCGCTCGCCCTCGTCGGCCTCGTGATGATCGCGAGCTTCGTCTGGCTCGACGCGTTCTGGATCATGTGCGTCGCCGTGTTCGTCGCCGGCGCGACCCTCGCGTCGATCTCCCCGGTCTCGCTCGCCCTCCAGGGGCACGTCGTCGACAAGGCCGACCTCGCGCGCGCGAACGCGATCTACAACGTCTTCTACGCCGCGGGGATGCTCGTCGGGCCGCCGCTGTCGAGCGCGCTCTTCGCCTGGCGCGGCGGGCCGGCGATGCTCTACCACCTCGCCGGCCTCTGGGCGGCCTTCGCGCTCTTCACCATGGTCTGCCGCAAGGACGACCCCCGCGCCGCCGCCCCTTGATTCGTGCTCGCCGCGCGGCCACACCCGCCGCCGCGGCGCGCGTCAGGGCGTGGACTCGGTGCTGCGTCGGCGCGTGGACTCGGCGCTGCGTCAGCGCGTGGACTTGGTGCTGAAGAGGGCGTTCAGCGCCTGGAACGCCTCGAAGCGCTGCACCTCTTTCACCGCCTCGAGGTACTTGAGCGCGGAGATCTCGAGCACGCCCTCGAACTTCTCGCGGGTGAAGTTGACGATGCGCTCGCGCCGGAAGCCCTGCAGCCGCGTGACCGCGCCGAGGAGGCCGACGCCGCTCGGATCGAGCGTGGCCTTGCGCTCGGTCGGGATCGCGCCTCCGGGGAAGCTCTCGTTGAACGCCTGCACCCACGCGAGGCACGCCTCGCAGAAGAACGGCAGCGTGTGCGAGCCCGAGTGGATGGCCTCGGCCGCGCAGCAGTAGCAGAGCTCCACCGCGGTGTTGAAGTCGTAGCCGGGCCACGGCTCGCGCCCCACCGGCCCGAGCGAGTCGCTCCGGCACGCGCACTTCTGGAAGCGCTCCACCCGATCGTCGTGGGGATCGGTGAACGGCCCCGTGAGCCCGCCGCACCGCCGGCACACCCGCATCTGCGAAGCCACGATGCGCGCCGGCACCCGGAGGCGCTGGCGGCTCGGGTGCTCGCTGGGGAATCCCGAACGTTTGGTGAGCTTCGACATCGGAGGTACCCCCATTAAGTACGCACAATGCGGGCGGCGTCCATAGGCGACCGATGAACATTGCATGAGCGTGCGGGGGTAGCCGTTGTGGTAAGCGAATTGACCACCCATGAGCTTCGACCCGAACGCCCCCGCCCCAAAGAATTCAGGGATCTACGGCCTCCCGACCGCCGAGGCCGAGGCCGCGCTCGTGCTCCTCCCGGTGCCTTGGGAGGCCACCACGTCCTACGGAGGGGGGGCCGCGGAGGGGCCCGCCGCCATCCTCGAGGCGAGCAAGCAGGTGGACCTCTTCGATCTCGACGTCGACAAACCGTACGAGGCCGGCATCGCGATGGCCGCGGCCCCCGACGAGCTCGCGGCGTGGAACGAGCGCGCCAAGGAGCTCGCCCAGAAGATCATCCGCGAGGACGACGACGTGCAGGAGCCAGGGGCGCGCGCGAAGGTGCTCGGCGAGGTCGAGGCGCTCGGCGCCAAGGTCAACGCGTGGGTCGATCGGGAGACGACGAGGCTCCTCGACGCGGGCAAGATCG
>JAEUKG010000013.1 GCA_016794325.1 Myxococcales bacterium
GCCCTCGCCAACTACCTCCAAGCCATCGTCCAGGCGACGCGCACCTCGCCCGCGCTCTCTCTCGGCGCGTCCACCCGAGGCGCGATCTCCCTCGCGAACGCCGCGCGCGCCCGCGCCCTCCTCCGCGGGCGCAGCTACTGCATCGCCGACGACATCCACGACCTCGCGGTCCCCGTCATCGCCCACCGCGTCCGCCTGTCCACCCACGCCGACGGCTTCATGCCTTCGCGCGACGAGGCGGAGAACGCCGTGAGGGAGATCGTCGCCCGCGTCCCCGTCCCGCTCTGAACTCCGCCCAGCAACGTCCGATGTCCAACGCAGCACGGCGCGGCGATCCCCAACCCGAGAAGGCGAAGCGCTTCGCGTTCAGCCTCCGGCCGCCGCGACGCCTGAAGTTCACCCGAGAGGGGAAGTTCTTCCTCGGCATCACCCTCGGGGTGGGCTTCGCGGCGATCAACACCGGGAACAACCTCCTCTACCTCCTCCTCGGCTTGCTGCTCGCGCTCATCGTCGTGAGCGGGCTCATGAGCGAGATGTCGCTCCGCGACCTCACCGTGGTCCGGCGGCTTCCCCTCCGGGCGCAGGTCGGTCGCCCTCACCTCGTCGAGATCGAGGTCTTCAATCACAAGAAGAGGGTCCCCTCGTACGCGATCGAAGTGGAGGATCTTCGGGCAGGGCAGCCCGCTGACAAACGCTGTTTCTTCCTGAAGATCAGTCCCAAGAGCGCCCAGGTCGCGGCGTACCGACGCACGCCGACCAAGCGGGGCCTGGACCGCCACACCGGCTTCCGAATCGCGACGCGCTTCCCCTTCGGCCTCTTCGAGAAGTCTCGCGAGGTCCCCGCCGACGGCGAGCTCATCATCTACCCGGCGGTCGACCCGGTGCACCTCCCGCCGTCTCCGGCGGGACGCCACGCCGGCGGAGAGGGCACCCTCGGGCGCGGGCACGGGGAGGACTACCTCGGCCTCAAGAACCTCCGCCAGGGAGAGGACCCGAAAGACATCCACTGGCGCAAGAGCGCCCAGACCGGCCAGCTCGTGATGCGCGAGCGCGCCCGCGAGGCGCGGCCGGACATCGTCGTCGCCCTCGACGTCCACAAGCCGACCTCGGCGGGTGAGGAGTGGGACCTCGCGTTCGAGCGCCGCATCCGTGAGGTCGCCTCGCGCGCGATCGCCCACCTGAAGCGGGGCGACGTCGTCACCGTGAAGACATCGCGCGGGGAGCGGACGCGCGCCGACCGCGGCGTCGGCGCCGACCCCGTGCTCCGCTACCTCGCCCTCGTCGAGGCCGTACCGGCGCCCGCCGCGTCCGAGGCCGACGACGCCGCCAAGACGCGCGAGGCCGCGGCCCAATGAGGTTCGGGCTCGTCCACAGAATCATGACCGACGCGCTCGCCGCGCTCGGCATCCTCGCCGTCGTGAGCACCGCGTCGATGTCGATGTGGGCGAACGTCGTCGTGATCGCCGGTCTCGTGGTCGCCCTCGCGATCCCCGAGGCGTGGCAGGCGCGGCCGGCGATGCGCCAGCTCGCGACGCTGGGACCGCTCACCCTCTTCATCATCCAGGCCGTGCGGCTGGTGCTCGGCCGGTCGATGCTGGACATCGCCGTCGAGTTCGCGGCCCTGCTCCAGGTCATTCGTATTTCAACGCGGCGCGGTGCGGCCCACGATCAACAAATCATCGTACTGGCGCTCCTCCATTTCGTCGCCGGCACGGTCCTCGGCGGCGGCCTCAGCTACGGGATTTGTTTCCTCGGCTTCCTCATCATCGCTCCCGGCGCGCTGGTCCTCAGCCACCTGCGGCGCGAGGTGGAGGGCAACTACCGCCAGGGCGCCCGCGACCGAACCGGACTGCCGGTCGACGTGCCCCGGATCCTGCGGAGCCGCCGGGTGGTCGGGCGAGGATTCTTGCTCGCGACCTGCCTGATGGCGGTGCCGATCTTCCTCTTCACCGCCGTCCTCTTCGTCCTCTTCCCGCGCGTCGGCCTCTCGCTCCTCCTCCTCAACCACCCCCGGTCGGGCCGGATGGTCGGTTTCTCGGACAAGGTCGACCTCGGAGAGGTCGGCGTGCTGCGCTCCGATCCGTCGATCGCCCTCCGCTTCGACGTCCCCGACCTTCCGGAGCCGCGGCCGCCGCGCCTCACCCTGCGCCTCCGCGGCACCGCGTTCGACGCCTACAACGGGCGCGCCTGGTCCCGCACGCAGGCCGATCGGCACCCCGAGCGCGGGGACTCGTCCGATCTCGTCCTCCTGCACCGCGTCCCCGACGCCAACCGCGACCGGCGCATCGTCATCGACCTCGAGCCCATCGACCCTCCGGTCGTCTTCCTGCCGCAACGCACCGTCGCGATGCGCGTCCGGTCCCAGCAGCAGGCGGTCTTCGGCGAGCCGCTCATGGTGCACCGGGGCCCCGAGGGAGAGCTCCGCTACGGAGGCGGCGAGCCGCACGGCCTCCGCTACGAGGTCTTCGTGGCGCCCGAACGCGACGCGCTCGTCGAGCCGCTCCAGGCCGCGGAGCGCGGGCGCTACCTGACCGTCCCCGCGACGCTCCCCCGCCGCTTCGCCGCCCTCGCGCACGAGTGGGCGGACGGCCAGCCGACGCCGCTCCTCAAGGCCCGCGCCATCGAAGACCACCTGAAGAAGGACTTCGCGTACGACACCGCGTCGCCCTCGGGCGGAAAGCCGCAGCCGCTCGACCACTTCTTGTTCGAGTCCAAGCGCGGGCACTGCGAGTTCTTCTCCACCGCGATGGCGATGATGCTGCGCGAGATCGGCATCCCGTCGCGCAACGTGACCGGGTTCGTCGGCGGCACCTACAACCGCTTCGGTCGCTACTACGCGGTGCGCGAAGGCGACGCCCACTCCTGGGTCGAGGCCTACATCGACGACAACCACGCGTGGCTGACGTTCGACCCCACCCCCTCGGCCGGCGCGCAGCCTCTCCACCAGACCACCGGAGCGTACGTCTACGCCCGGGACTTCGTGGAGGCGCTCTCGCAGCGGTGGAACCGCTACGTCATCGGCTACGACCTCCGCTCGCAGACGCGCCTCTTCGAGGACATCGGGCGCCGCTACGACCGCCTCCGGAAGAACGCCGGGGTCGGGGACGGCGCGCTCGACAAGGCGACGCGCGGCCCCGTGGTCGCGGGGGTGATGGTGGCGGGCGCCGTCGTCGCCTACGTGCTTTGGAAGCGCCGGAAGAAGCGGGTGACGGACGCCGAGAAGGGCCCGACCCAGAAGCTCCAGCGCGATCTCGAGCAGGTGTCGAACCTCTACCGAGCCCTCGAGAACGCCCTCGCGATGCAAGGGCTCACGCGGCCGAGCGCGACGCCGCCGCTCCGCCACGCCGAGGACCTCCGCTCGCGCAAGCACCCGCTCGCCGACGAGATCCTGTCGCTCACCGAGATCTATCTCGACGCGCGCTTCGGCGGGACGAGCATCGAGGAGCAGGCGCGCAAGGACTACGAGCGCCGCGTGCGCGCCATCCGTCAGTACAAACGCCCCACGCCCACGCCGGCGCCCGCGACCCCCTGACGAGGCGCGAGGCAGGCGCGAGCGCGCGGCTTCAGTTCGGGACCTCGGCCGAGAAGGTGAGGTCGTCGGAGCTCGCGCCGACCTTCACGGTGGTGCCGGGAGGGAACTCCCCGCCGAGGACTCGGCGCGCGAGCGTGTCCTCGAGGTGCTTGCGGATCGCGCGCTTCAGAGGCCGCGCGCCGTATTGCGGATCCCAGCCCTCACGAGCCAGGAAATCCTTCGCCGAATCGGACACTTGCAGCACGATCTCGCGCTTCGACAGCCGCTCGGCGAAGCGGGTGAGCTGGATGTCGACGACCCTCCGGATGTCCGTCTGCTCGAGGCGGCGGAAGACCACCATCTCGTCCAGCCGGTTGATGAACTCGGGACGGAACGACTTCTTCACCTCGTCGAGCACCGCCCGCTGCGCGAGGGCGCGGCGATCCTCGCTCGAGAGCTCTGCCCGGTCTTCGATCGTCTGGATGTGCACCGAGCCGATGTTGCTCGTGAGGATGAGCACGGTGTTCTTGAAGTCCACCGTGCGGCCCTGACCGTCGGTGAGCCGCCCGTCGTCCAGCACCTGCAAGAGCGCGTTGAACACGTCGGGGTGCGCCTTCTCCACCTCGTCGAAGAGGATGACGGAGTAGGGACGACGGCGGACGGGCTCGGTGAGCTGGCCGCCCTCGTCGTAGCCCACGTAGCCGGGCGGAGCGCCGATGAGCCGCGAGACCGAGTGCTTCTCCATGTATTCGCTCATGTCGAGGCGGATCATGGCGCGCTCGTCGTCGAAGAGGAACTCCGCGAGCGCACGCGCGAGCTCGGTCTTGCCCACTCCGGTCGGCCCGAGGAAGAGGAAGCTCCCCACCGGGCGCTTCTCGTCGCCGAGGCCCGCGCGCGAGCGGCGGACCGCGTTCGACACGGCGACGATCGCCTCGGTCTGGCCGACGACCCGCGCCGACAGGCGCTCCTCCATCTTGAGGAGCTTGGCCATCTCGCCTTCGAGCATCTTCGAGACCGGTACTCCGGTCCACTTCGCGACGACCGCCGCGATGTCCTGGTCGGTGACCTCCTCGCGGAGGTACGCGTCCTTCTCCTGCACCTTCGCGAGCTGACGCCGAGCTTCCTCCACGCCCTTCTCGAGCTCGGGGAGCTTGCCGTAGCGGATCTCGGCGGCCTTGCCGAGGTCGCCCTTGCGCTGGGCCTCGTCGGCCGCCATCCTCAGCGACTCCATCTCGGGCTGGGATTTGCGGATCTGGTCGATGATCTCCTTCTCGCGGAGCCACTGCCCGCGGATGGCCGCGGCCTGCTCCTCGAGGTCGGCGATCTCGCCCTTCAGCCCGTCGAGCCGCGCCTTGGACGCCGCGTCGCGCTCCTTCTTCAGCGCCTCCTGCTCGATCTGCAGCTGAGTCAGCTTGCGCTGCACCACGTCGAGGGCGACCGGCATGCTGTCGACCTCCATCTTGATCTTCGCCGCCGCCTCGTCGACGAGGTCGATCGCCTTGTCGGGCAAGAACCGATCGGACACGTAGCGATCCGAGAGCGTCGCCGCCGCGACGAGCGCCGCGTCCTGGATCCGGATCCCGTGGTGGACCTCGTAGCGCTCCTTGAGCCCGCGCAAGATCGCGATCGTGTCGGCCACGGTCGGCTGCGACACCATCACCGGCTGGAAGCGACGCTCGAGCGCCGCGTCCTTCTCGATGCGCTTGCGGTACTCGTCGAGCGTCGTCGCGCCGACGCACCGGAGCTCGCCACGCGCGAGCGCGGGCTTGAGCAGGTTCGCCGCGTCCATCGAGCCCTCGGCCGCGCCGGCGCCCACGATCGTGTGGAGCTCGTCGATGAAGAGGATGATCTGACCCGACGCCCCCTCCACCTCCTTGAGCACCGCCTTCAGGCGATCCTCGAACTCGCCGCGGAACTTGGCGCCGGCCACGAGCGCGCCCATGTCGAGCGACACGAGGCGCTTGTTGCGCAACGACTCGGGGACGTCCCCGCGGACGATCCGCTGCGAGATGCCCTCGACGATCGCGGTCTTGCCGACGCCGGGCTCGCCGATGAGCACGGGGTTGTTCTTCGTGCGGCGCGACAGCACCTGCATCACGCGCCGGATCTCCTCGTCGCGACCGACGACGGGATCGCTCTTGCCCTTGCGCGCGGCCTCGGTGAGGTCGCGGCAGTACTTCTCGAGCGCCTGGAACTTCCCCTCGGGGTCGCGATCGGTGACGCGCTGGCTGCCCCGCACCTGCGCGAGCGCCTTGAGCAGGCGGTCGTACGTGACCGCGCCCGTCGCCTCGAAGACGCCGGCCATCTCGCGATCGTGCTTCGCGAGCGCGAGGACGAAATGCTCGACCGAGACGAAGTCGTCCTTCAGCGACTTGGCCTCGTCTTCGGCCTTGCGCAGGAGCTCCATGGTGCGGCGCGAGAGCCCGGGCTCCGACCCTCCGCTCACCTTCGGGAGCTGCTCCACCCGCCGGGTCGTCTCGCGCTCGAGCGCCTGGGTGTCGCCGCCCGCCTTCTGGAACAACGGAGCCGCGACGCCGCCCTCCTGCGCCAACATCGCGAGCAGCAGGTGCTCCGGCGTCAGCTCCGGGTTGCCGCGGCGCGAGGCCACGTCCACCGCGTCGCGGAACGCCTCTTGGCTCTTGGTCGTCATCTTGTCCGGGCGCATGGACGTCTCCCTTCAGCCTCGCGCAAAGCCTTCGCGCGGCGAAAAACCCCTCGTGGACGGACGCGGCGCCCGGCGACCGAACCGCCGGGCTACGCTTCGCTCAACGCTCGCAACCTAGCCACGCCGATGGCGTTGGCAAGGTTCGTACCGCGCTTGACCGACGCCGCTCAGATGTCCAAATTCTTCACGTTGAGAGCGTTCGCCTCGATGAACTCGCGGCGCGGCTCCACCTGATCGCCCATGAGGATCGCGAAGATCTGATCGGTCTGCACGATGTCGTCGAGGCGGACCTGCAACATGACGCGAGCGTTCGGGTCGAGCGTCGTCTCCCAGAGCTGCTCGGGGTTCATCTCGCCGAGACCCTTGTAGCGCTGGATCTGCCAGCCCTTGCGGCCGCGCGTGTCGAGGAAGTCCCAGAGGGCGTCGGCGTCGGCGATCTCCGTCTCCTTGGCGCCCGCCTCGTCGTCTTCCTTCTTCACGTTCTTGGCGAAGTAGGGCGCCGGGCCGATCGACCGCACGTCCTGCTCGATCGCGTAGAGCTCCTCGTATTCGGCGCTCGACACGAGGTTCCAGTCGACCGTCACGGGGCGCGCCGCCGACCCCGGCCGCGGCTTGATGGCGATCGTGGCCGCGCCGTGCTCGACCTCCCAACCCTGCTCGATCTCGATCGGCATGATGTCGGGGAAGCGCGCCTCGAGCCGCGCGCGGATCTGCGGGATCGCCGCCTCGACCTTCTTCTTCTCGCGCAGCTCGGTCTTGCCGAGCCCGCTCGCGCGGAGCACCGAGGCGATGATCTTGGCGTCGGCGCGACGATCGATCTTCGACAGCGCGCGGCGGAAGTTGCGGAGCCGATCCGAGAACCGGAGGAGAGGCTCCCCCGAGAGGGTCGGGCCCTTCGACGCCCGCACCGCGAGGCCGTCCACCCCTTGCTCGAGGAAGAAGCGATCGAGCGCCGGCTGGTCCTTCATGTAGAGGGACTTCTTGCCCTTCCACACGCGGTAGAGCGGGGGCTGCGCGATGTAGAGGTACCCCTTCTCCACGATCTCCGGCATCTGCCGGTAGAAGAAGGTCAAGAGCAGCGTGCGGATGTGGCTCCCGTCGACGTCGGCGTCGGTCATCAGCACGATGTGGTGGTAGCGGAGCTTCTGGATGTCGAACGTCCCGCCCTGCTCCGGGTTGCCGATGCCGCAGCCGAGCGCGGTGATGAGCGTCCCGATCTCGACCGACGAGAGCATCTTGTCGAGGCGCGCGCGCTCGACGTTGAGGATCTTGCCGCGCAGCGGGAGGATCGCCTGAAACTTCCGGTCTCGGCCCTGCTTGGCCGAGCCGCCGGCGCTGTCTCCCTCGACGATGTAGATCTCGGCGATCTCCGGATCGCGCGTCTGGCAGTCGGCGAGCTTGCCCGAGAGGCTCGTCACGTCCATCGAGCCCTTGCGCACCACCTCGCGCGCCTTGCGGGCGGCCTCGCGCGCCTTGGCGGCGAGCACGGCCTTCTCCATGATCTTGCGGGCCGTGGCCGGGTTCTCCTCGAAGAACTGGCCGAGCTTGTCGCCCACGATCGTCTCGACGACGCCCTTGACCTCGCTCGAGACGAGCTTCGACTTCGTCTGCGAGTCGAAGGAGGGGTCGGGGAGCTTCACGCTCACGACCGCGGTGAGCCCTTCGCGGATGTCCTCACCCGAGAGCCCGCTCTTCACGTCCTTGAAGAGGTTCTGCGACGCCCCGTAGTTGTTGAACACGCGCGTCAGCGACGCCTTGAATCCGGTGAGGTGCGTGCCACCGTCCTTGTTGTGGACGTTGTTCGTGTAGCAGAAGACCTGCTCCGCGTAGCTCGCGTTCCACTGGAGCGCGACCTCGACGATGATCGGGTTGCCGTTCTCGGCCTGCTGCTCGGCGATGATGTGGACGACCTTCTCGTGCACCGGCTCCTTCGCGCGGTTCAGGTGCTCGACGAACTCGCGGATGCCGCCCTTGTACTCGAAGATCTCGGTGCGGCCGTCGCCACGCTCGTCGGTGAGCGAGATGACGAACCCCGCGTTCAAGAACGAGAGCTCGCGGAGGCGGCTCGCGAGGATGTCGTAGCTGAACTCGGTGACCGAGAAGATCTCCGGGTCGGGCTTGAACGACACCTTCGTGCCGGTGCGATCGGTGTCGCCGATGACGGCGAGCGGCGAGACCGGGACGCCGCGACGGTACTCCTGGAAATGGACGTGCCCCTCCCGCTTGACCTCCACCTTGAGCCACTCGCTGACGGCGTTGACCGCGCTCACGCCGACGCCGTGGAGGCCGGCCGAGACCTTGTAGCTCGAGTGATCGAACTTGCCGCCCGCGTGGAGGACGGTCATGACGACCTCGGCCGCGCTCACCTCGCGGCCCATCTTCCGCGAGTGCTCGGCGTGGATGCCGACGGGGATCCCGC
>JAEUKG010000053.1 GCA_016794325.1 Myxococcales bacterium
TCTTCAGGAGCGCCGCCACCCCTGCCAGCGCGAACGCGGCCGCCACCATGCTCATCCCCACCACCAACGAGTGACCGACCGCGCGCGAGCCCATGGCCTCGCTCTTTCCAAGGACCGTGCCACGGCGCGAGGCCCGGACACGACGAGGCCTCGCGGGCTTGGAAGCGCCAGCGAGGCCTCGAGACGGTCAACTTGTCAAACGAAGCGCCCGACGTGCCAACGCGTCAGGTGCGGCGATCACTCGCCCTGATCGTCGACGTTCTCGTCCACCTGCTTGAGCTGGACGCCCTTCGTCTGCACCGCGATGAGCTTGAGGTGATCGAGGTACCAGGTCGTCCGGGTGTTCCGGCCGATCTTGCGGCTCGAGTAGGTGTAGCGGAACTCGACGTCGCCCTCGCAGCTGCTCGGGACGCCCTGCCCCATCCACGGCGTGCCGCGCACGTGGGCGACGCCGGTGTTGTCGGGGTTGCGCTTCGTGACGGTGATGGTCGAGCTGGTGAACCCGCGCGTCTGGGCGCCGCACATCGCCGACGCCGTCATCGGCGCGTTGCGGAGCGCCGACGTGAGGGACTTCTGCACGATGTCGGTCGGCACCTGCTTCTTGCAGCCAGCCAGACCGAGGGAAGCCACCACCACCAAACCGAGAGCCCATCCGCGCATCGACGATTCCTCCATGAACACCGCGCGTCCGAGCGCGGCAGTCAGACGAGGTTACATCCGCGCTCCCACGCCGTCGAGGTCCCTACCCCGTTCCTCACAGTGTGCTCACGCTCGGCTCACAGCGGCCCTCTTCCCAGCCCGCGCCGGCGCCGCGCCTTTTGTGTGCTAAAGCCCGACGTGTGCGCCCCCGAGTCACGTTGCACTACGCCCAGTCGCTGGACGGGCGTATCGCCGTCGCGGGCCGCACCACCAAGCTGAGCTCCGCGACCGGCGTCGAGCGCGCTCACAGCCTCCGAGCGAGCCACGACGCGGTGCTCGTCGGCGCCGAGACGGTGCGCATCGACGATCCCTTGCTCACGGTGCGCGCCGTCGACGGGCCGCAGCCTCGCCGGGTCGTCCTCACCACCACCCTCGACTTGCCCGAGGCCGCCCGCCTCGTCACCGATCGCGCGACGCCGAGCGAGCGGATCGTGATCGGCACGCACGCGGGCGCGCGGCCGGAGGCCCGCGCGTGGCTCGAGGGCCAGGGCGTCACCGTGCTCCTCGTCGGCGAGATCGCGCCGCACCGCGCGTCGCTCGCCGAGGCGCTCGCCGCGCTCCACGCGCGAGGGGTCGAGCGGCTCCTCGTCGAGGGCGGCGGCCGCGTCATCACCTCGCTCGTCGACGCCGAGCTCGCCGACGAGCTGTCGGTGGAGATCGCGCCCGTGATCCTGGGCGACGCCGCCACCCCCGCGGTCGGCCGCCTCGGCGCGCGCGCGAGCGTGACGCTGACCGACGCGAGGTCCACGGTCGAGGACGGTCACGTGTTCGTCCACGGGAGCTTGCGCGGTGCCCGCTGAGCTCTGGTTCGAGGGGCCCGGCCGCGTC
>JAEUKG010000065.1 GCA_016794325.1 Myxococcales bacterium
CCCGGCCTCCGGCGGCAGGAGCTGGGCGAGGAGGCGCGTGCCAGCGCGCGACGCCCAGAACGGCCCCATGGTGCCCTTGGGCACCGAGGTGAGCACGCGCGCGTTCTTCGGCGGCGGGCGCAGCGGGCCGCCGTCGGCGGGGCCTTCGGGCATCCGAGCGTGGTCGACGCCGGCCGCGCCGCGCCCTCCCTTGGATCCGCACGAGGCGAGCGCGAAGGCGAAGGCGGTGGCGGCGACGGTCAGCACGACGGTCGCGGTGCGCGGACCACGGAGCATCGCCCAGCGGTTAGCACGGGCTCGGGGGGCGCCGCCAGACGGCGGTCGAGCGGCGCGCGGGACGCGGAGCACCCGGCGGGGCGACGGACGCCGTGCCGCGGCGTCAGCTCACGCGGAGGAGGCGGGCGATGTGGCGCGCCTCCCAGTCGATCGCCCGCTGGTAGTAGCGGAACTCGCGCTCGTGCTCGACGAGCTCCGGCGGGTGGAGCACCCGACGGCCGCCCTCGCGAGCCGCTGGGTACACGTGGTGGAGCATCTCGTGGAACACCACGAAGGCGACGAAATACCGGGGGACCCACGCGCGGTCGAGCGCGGGGTGGATGCGGATGATCCGCTCGTGCCCGTTGTAGCTCCCGAGCTTGATCGCGCGCCGCGGCTTGCGCTTGTCGCGAACCGCCCGGCGGCCCCACGTCACGAGCGCGCTCACCGAGCCCTGGAAGTAGCGCTCGTTGACCTCCTGGAAGATCGCGAGGAGGTCGTGGTGGCGGCCCTTCGTGTGGATGGGGACGTTGCGCGGACGGCGGCGCGCGAGGCGGTAGCCGTTCTCTTCGATGTAGAGCCCGACGCGGATGCTCGCCTCGCGATCGCCGCGGACCACGTAGCGGACGAGCGCCTCCTGGACCTTGGCGGGCGCGTCGAGGAACATGTGGTGGAGGCGCACCCGCAGCACGCCGCCGTGGCACGAGTGCGAGATGATGGAGTGCCGGTTGTCGGTGATCGACAGGATCACGTGGCCGGGGTGGGCTGCCTGCAAGCGCCGCTCGAGGGCCTGCCGCGCCCCTTCGTGGACGTAGAGGGCGGGCGAGGGTGCGGAGAGGACGACGGAGAGGCGCTCGCTCACCCGCTCGGGGATCCGGATGGCGGCGATCGGGAGCGGCCGAGACGCCTCCGCGGCCCCGGCGCGCGCGAGCCTCGGCGCGAGCCAATGAGCGACGGGGACGGCGTATCGAGCAGCCACGAACGAACCTCCTTTCATTGGGCTAGGAGGTCGCCCGAAACGTGTCAAGGAACGACAAATTCAGACGTTGTTCTCGCAGGTTAGACCATGAGGTCCGCCGCCCCCAAGGTGGGTGGGGAAAGGTGCGTACTACCTCTTTCGCTGACCATACGCGGAAGTGCTTGCGCCCCCCTCAGAGCTCGCCCCAGGCGAGCGTCTTCGGGTCGAGCAGGAAGCGCGGCTTGACCGTCCACGCGTACCCCTCCGCGGGGGCCACGCTCTCCTGGATGCCGAGGCCGACGACCATCGCCTTGAGCATGCCTTGCGGGGGCACGCGGCCGCTCAGGCGCACCACCAACGACGAGAGGTCCGGCTCGTGGCCGACCAGCATGACACGTCGCCGCTTGGCGCGGCGGAGCTCGTCGACGAGCTCCAGCATCGAGCCCCCGGGAGCGATCTCGCGCCGCACCTCGACGCGACCTCCACGGCCCTCGACGTCGGTGACGGCCGCGACGATCTCCGCGGTCTGGAGCGCGCGCGCGAGCGGGCTCGAGAGGATGCTGACGGGCGCCTCGTCGCGCTGGACGAGCGCCTTCGCGACCGATCGAACACGAGCCCGGCCGTCGGCGGTGAGCGACCGATCGGCGTCGAGCCCGCTCGCGGCGAGATCCTCGGCCGGACCGTGCCGCATGATGTAGAGCTTCATGAACACCCTCCCTGCATCGGGATGTGCGCCGGAGTGCGCCAGGCTGGGGCGCTGAGGTGGCACATCGGCGGCTCGGTGGAGCCGCAAACCCTGGAAGTTGTTCGAGAGACAGCCATTGCGCCTGGGCACGCCCGTTGCTTTTCCGGGCACCATGCGCTCTTACCACACGCTCCGCGATTTGTTTCATGCGATCGCCACCCTGACCCTGGCCGCGGCGGCCGTCGGTGCGAGCGACGGATGCGGCGGATCGACGACGACCGCGAGCGGCGGGAGCGACGCCGGCGACCGCGACGGGCAGGCGAACGACGGCGGTGGGCCGGGCCCCGACGGGGGCGACGCCGGGCGCGGTGACGGCGGCGACGGCGGCGTCGACCGCGGCCCGTTCACCACGAACGTCTGCGATGGCGCGTCGTACGCGCCGCTCGAAGGCGTCACCCTCGCGCCGACGAAGAAGCCGATCGACTACCTCGAGATTTGCTATGAGCAGGAGGACCTCCTGCGGACCGACGGCGGCCCCATCGATCCCGCGCGCGCGACGGTGAACGTCGCCGCGAAGCGCGGCACGCCGTGCGCGACCGCGACCGATCCCGCGGCGTGCAACGCGGCGCTCAAGGATCTGCGGACCCAAGCCGGCTGGCGCCCCGCCTCGGACGGCCTCGTCTATCCGCGATTCAAGTACCTCGCGTACACGAGCGGCGACGACGTCGGCGTGGTGACGTCGCTCGCCGATCTCCGCGCGTTCGTCGCGCCCGCCGAGACCGCGAAGGACGCCGCCCTGCTCGCGACCGCGACCGACGAGTACCGCATCGTGTGCGACGGGCGGAACAACGCCCTGCAGACGAGCGCGGGCTGGGACGTCGTCGCGCAGTCGGGCTCCACCTGCGGCGCTGGGACCCACCTCGACGAGCACGTGCTCGGCGTCGCCTCGTCCGACGGCGCGGTCACGGTGAAGCAGACGGTGCGGCTCCAGGAGGGCGACCCCGGATGTGCGGTCGGGCGGCGACCGGAGGGCCTCGCGCCCGGCGGCTACGACGACGGCACGCTCGGCGGGTGGCTCGCCGAGGTCGCGCACCTCGAGGCCGCGAGCATCGCCGCGTTCGGCCGGCTGTCGCGGGAGCTCGCGGCGCACGGCGCGCCGGGGCGCTTGGTTCGCGCGGCCGACTCGGGCAGGGTCGACGAGGTGCGGCACGCGGCGATGATGGGCGAGCTCGCGAGGCGGCACGGCGCGGAGGTTCGGGAGCCCGACGCCGGGGATCTCCCGATCCGCTCGCTCTTCGCGATCGCGCTCGAGAACGCGGTCGAGGGCTG
>JAEUKG010000093.1 GCA_016794325.1 Myxococcales bacterium
TGACCGCGTTTCCGATGGGGTTCGTGAAGCCCGCGAGGTTCTGGGTGACGAGGTTGCCGCCGTCGGTCGCGACCGACCAGCGGGACCCGAACACGTCGGAGAAGACGACCTGGTTCTGGAAGAACGTCACGCCGTCGAGGAAGCTGAAGTCGCCAGGATCGGTCGCGGTGACGAGCGGGGTCACCGCCGCGTCGAGGAGGGGGAACGGGAAGCCGGCGTCGCCGCCGTCCCGCGCGCCGCCGTCGCCGCCGTCCTTCGCGCCGCCGTCGCCGCCGCCCGAGTCGAAGTTGAACCCGGAGTCGTTCGTGCCGCCCGAGTCCTGGGTGGGGTTCGAGACGTCGACCGACGCGTCGGTGCCGCCACCGCCGCCGCCGCCGCCGTCATCGTCGCCGGAGCAGGCGTAAGCGAGCGCACCCAAGGGAAGGAGGAGGAAAGCGAGGACAGGTTTTCTCATGGCATCGTGAATCATACGCGAACTCGCGTCTCGCGCACAGATGCGCGCAAACACCCGGAGTGGTTGCGCTTTTCGGGCGAGCGCGCGCGGCTGCAGGGCCAAAGCCGACGCGGGCGGCGACGCTTCGCGAGCGGCGCGGCGCGCCCTACTTGGGCGCGTCGCCCTTGCGCGGGTGTATCCGAGCCGGGATACCGCTCACGACGCTGTCGGGCGGGACGTCGTGGAGCACGACCGCGTTCGCGCCGATGACCGACCGCGCGCCGATGCGCACCGGCCCGAGCACGCGGGCGCCGGCGCCGACCACCACGTCCTCCTCGATCACCGGGTAGCCGTTGTCTTTGACGGTGCCGACCGTGTTGTTGCCGTAGAACTTCACCCGCGGGCCGATCTTGGCGTCGCCGCCGAGGATGATGCCGAGCGTGTGGGCGAAGTTCACCCCCGGGCCGAGCTCGACGTCGGTGTTGATCTCGATGCCGTAGAGCACCGTCGACGACAGGCGCAGGAGGTGGTTCGCGCCTGGGACGTGCCACCGCCGCGCGGCCTCCCGCAGGCGCATCGTGAGGAGGACCTTGTAGCCGTCCTGCGAGGCCGCCGCCTTCACCGCCTCCTTGACCGACGGCCGCGGCGCGTCGCCCCGGTCTTTGCGGAGCGATCGGGCGAGCTCGAACGCGTCCTGGGCGGCCTTGCGGAACAGACCCATCGTCAGACCCCCGAGCCCTTGAGCACCACCCCCACCGTCTTCGCGAGGATGTAGACGTCGAGCCACGGCGACCAGTTGCGCACGTAGTGCACGTCGACCTGGACGCGCCACGCGAACGACGCCGCGTTGCGATCGCTCACCTGCCACATGCCGGTCATGCCGGGCGTCGCGCGCAGGATGATCTTCTCCTGCCCGCCCATCTCCGGCAGCTCGCGCTCGATGTAGGGCCGCGGGCCGACGAGGCTCATGTCGCCCTTGATGACGTTCCAGAGCTGGGGGAACTCGTCGAGGCTGAACTTGCGGAGGATCCGGCCGACGCGGGTGACGCGCGGGTCCTTCTTGAGCTTGTGGTAGGTCTCGTATTCGGCCTTGAGCGCGGGGTCGGCGTCGAGGATCGCCTTGAGGCGCGCCTCACCGTCGCCGTGCATCGTCCGGAACTTCGCGGCCTTGAAGTACTGGCCGTCGCGCCCGAGCCGCGCCTGCCAGTAGAAGATCGGACCCTTCGAGTCGATCTTCACGAGCAGGGCGATGAGGAGGAGGAACGGGAGGACCAGGAGGCCCCCGATGCCGGTGGCGATGACGTCGATCGCGCGCTTGAGGAGGCGCGGCCAGGGCAAGAGGAGCTGCTGCCGGACCTCCACCCCGAGGATGCCGCCGATGCTGCGCGCCGGGACGCCGAGGGTGGCGAAGCCGAAGAGGTCGGGGATGACGAGGAGGTGCGAGAACTGCCCGCCGACGCGCTCGACGATCTCGAGCTGGCGCTTGGAGTCGACGCCCGGCATCGCGAGGACGGCGTAGGGGATCTTCAGCTTCTTGGCGAAGTGCGGGGCGAGGCCGAGATCGCCCACGATCGGGATACCCTCGACCTCGGCGAACTTGCCGCGCGGCAGGTAGAAGCTCGGGCGCTCCGACGCCGGGGCGATCGAGACGCGGGTGCTCTCGGGGCCGAGGAACGCGTCGTCCTGGTCGAGCGGCTCCGGGGGCGAGCTCGATCGCCCGACGCTCGCGGCCGACGGGGTGGGCGCGGGCACGAGGAGCGAGGGGTTCGACGGCGGGGGCGCGTCGCCGCTGTCGGGCCCGAGGAGCTCGTCGGCGAGCGCCTTTCGCGTCGACTCCGTCATGAAGTTCGTCGCGGCGATGCTGATCGAGCGGAGGTCGATGACCTCGTTGGTGAAGCTCGCGCGCAGGGTGCCCTGCTTGTTCGCGTCGTCGTCGAGCACGGCGACCGGCTTGAGGCCGTTGCGCGGCTGCGCCTTGAGGGTGCGCACCACGAGGCGCCCCGTCTTGGCGGCGCCGAGGACGATCACGGGGATGCCCCACCAGGGCTGCGAGGCGAGGCGCCCGCGGACCACGCCGCGCATGATGGGCACGATCGCCCACGTCCCGAGGAGCCACGCGACGCGGGCGAGGACGCACCACTGGCTGATGAGCAGGATGCGCGGCATCGCCATCGCGGCGATCGTGGCGTGGATGAGCGCGGTCGCGGTGACGGTGATGCGCAGCTCGTCCGGCGAGCTCTTCGCGAGCGGCGAGTAGAGCTCGAGGAAGATGAAGCACACCATCGTGATGAGGATGGCGGGGACGACGACCCACGCGTCCTCCCAGTTCCAGAAGCCCGACCACAGCTTGTTGACCACGAAGCCGAACCCGGCGGCGGCGGCGAAGCTGAAGCAGTCGGTGACGAAGAGCACCACCGTCGTCAGCGCGGGGCGGGTGAGGACGTGGAGCCCCGCGACCTCGGGCTTGGCGCGGGCCGCGAGCGAGGCGTCCTGCCCGCGGTTCTTCGAGCGCATCTTGAGCTGCTCGACGAGGGCGCGCGCGATCGCCGCCTCCGAGCACGCTCCCATCCCGACCAGGATACGACCCAGCTGGCCGCCCTGCTCCTCCTGGATCGCGAGCGCCTTGACGACGTTCTCCTGGGTGACGTCGCCGTTCTTCACCAGGATCTCGGCGAGGAACGACCCCGCCTGCTGGTTGCGCTTGAGCGCGCTCGGCGCGATCGCCCCGCCGAGCATCGAACCCTGCATCAGGTTCGGTGACGGGATGTTGACCTGGGGCTTGCCGCCGTCTCCGCTCACGGTGACCCAGTATACACGAGGGCGCTACTCGTAGAGGGCGGCGATCTCGACCTTGTATTTCTCGTTCACGACCTTGCGGCGGATCTTCATCGTGGGGGTGAGCTCGCCGCCGTCGATCGAGAACTCGCCGGGGATGAGGGCGAACTTCTTGATGGTCTGGACGCGCGCGAGCTTGCCGTTGAGCACGTCGATCTGCCGCTCGACGTGGGTGCGGAACACGGTGCAGGTCGCCGCCTCGTGCACGCTGCGCGCGGGGCTCCCCGCCACCTGCGCCTCTTCGACCACGCGCTCGGGGTCGAGGGTGAGGAGCGCGGCGAGGTACTTCTGCCGGTCGCCGAGGACCACCGCCTGCGCGATGACGGGGATGCCCTTCAGCAGGCCCTCGAGCACCTGGGGCGCGATGTTCTCGCCGCCGGCGGTGATGAGGAGGTCCTTCTTGCGGTCGGTGATCTGGAGGAAGCCGTCCTTGTCGATCGTGCCGATGTCGCCCGAGTGGAGCCAGCCCTCGGAGTCGAGCGCGTTCTTCGTCGACTCCGGATCCTTCAGGTAGCCCTTGAAGACGTGGGGCCCGCGCATGCAGACCTCGCCGTCCTCGGCGATCTTGATCTCGGCGCCGGGCAAGACGACGCCGGCCTTGCCCGTCCGGTAGTTGTCGGGCGGCGAATACGTCGCTGGGCCGGTGCACTCGCTCATGCCGTACACCTCGAGGATCGGGATGCCGAACGAGAGGAAGAACTCGAGCGTGTCGCGGGAGATCGGCGCGGCGCTGGTGACGCAGATGCGCGCGCGGTCGAGCCCCAGGCGCTCGCGCACCTTGGAGAAGACGAGCTTGTCGGCGAGCGGATAGAGCGCCGGGCGGCGCTCCTTCTTCTGGTCGGCGTAGCCGGCCCGCAGCCCCACGTCGCGCGCCCACCCCGCGAGGCGCTTGCGCAAGGGCGGCGCCGCCGCGAGGCCGGCCTGCATCTTGGCCTGCATCTTCTCCCACACGCGGGGCACGCCGAGGAAGCAGGTGGGGCGCACGTCCCGCAGCGCGTCGGGGAGCTTCTCGATGCTCTCGGCGAACGTGACCGTCGAGCCCATCATCATCGGCCCGTGCACGGTGAGCATCTGCTCGGCGATGTGGCTGAGCGGCAGGTACGACACCGTCTGCTCGTCGCTCGAGAACCCGAGCGTGTCGACGAGGCTCGCCGCCGTCCAGGTGATGTTCTCGTGGGTGATCATCACCGCCTTGGGATCGCCGGTCGTCCCCGAGGTGTAGATCAGGGTGCAGACGTCGGAGTCTTTCTGGGCGGCGAGGCGCTCGTCGAGCGCGTCGTCCGACACCTCCTTGCCGAGGGCGAGGAGCTGCTCCCACGAGAGCACGCGCTCGTCTTCGGGCTTGCCGTGCATCTGGACGATGGCGAGCAGGTGCGGCAGATCGTCCCTCACCTCGAGGAACTTCTTGGCCTGGACCGCGTCCTCCGCGACCGCGATCTGCGACTCGGAGTGGTGCGCGATGTAGCGGACCTGCTCGGCGCTGTTCGTCGTGTAGATGCCGGCGGGGTACGCCCCGCAGAAGACGGCGGCGACGTCGGCCTCGAGCCACTCGGGGCAGTTGTACCCGATGATGCTCACGCCCTTCTTGGGCTCGAGCCCGAGGCGAAGGAAGCCCTTCGCGACCTGGCGCGTCTCGTCGTGGTACGCGCGCCACGTCTTGCCTTCCCAGCGCCCGTTCTTGCGCGTGCGCAAGGCGACCTGGTGGCCGTACTTCCGAACCGTCGTCTCGAAGACCTCGTGGACTCGCTTCGCCATCCTGTGGCGTAGGATGCCTCTACTCGAAGCGCGCGTCGAGCCGCATCTCGGCCCACATCGCGCAGGCGAAGAGCTCCTCGACCCGCTCGTACAGCTCCTGCATCCGGTCGTCCTCGCCGGCGACCAGCCGCAGGGCGCAGACGTCGTTGCGGACCTCGGACTGGAGGGCCTCGAGGTGGAAATGACGCGCCTCGCCGAGGCGGTAGCGGGCGAGCGCCCAGTCCGGGTTGCCCTGGCGGAGGCCGTAGGCGAGGTCGGTCAGGGCGCGCACGGCGGCGTGGGCCCAGGCGTAGACGCCGCGGATGTAGTCCACGAGGGGGGCGTCGGCGGCGAAGACCGGCTCGAGCGCGCGATCGCTCGCGAGCACGTAGATCGAGGCGAGGGCCTCGCGGAGCTCGTGCACGTCGGCGATGCGGTCCTTGAGGTCGGCGAGGGTGGTCGCCGCCCGCGGGTCGGTGGCCGCGTCGAGCTGCTGGTCGAGGCAGATCATCGCGGTGGTGAGCGCGAGCTGCTCGTCGCCCATCTGGTCGATGGCGGCGCGCGCCTCGGGCGCGGCCTCGGCGGCGACGCTGCGGAGGCGGACGTGGGAGTCGTGCGCGCGCGGCTCGCGATCCGTGATCGGCGCCTCGACGGGGGCGCGGCCCGACACCGGCGCGCGCACCGTGACCGGCTCGACGTCGTTGGCGGCGGGCATCATGAGGCTTCGGAGGGCGGTGACGGGGCGGTTGGCGCGCAGCATGGTGACCCTCGGATGTACGCGTGGACCTCCCACTTCCTCCCCCTCGAGCGCCACCGACAGCGCCACTTCTCGGGCGCTCCCAAAACGCAGAATAATCGTTACATTACATGTGCTTGCACACTGGCGAAGCCGCGCGCCCCCAAAGGACCCTCCGAAATTCCTAGCTCCGCCCGAGGAGCACACCGTCCCAGATCCCCTTCAAACGCTCCAGTGAACGCTTTGCCCCCGCGAGGCTTGGACTC
The DNA here is from genome assembly GCA_016794325.1 of Myxococcales bacterium. Taxonomy (GTDB): domain Bacteria; phylum Myxococcota_A; class Polyangia; order Polyangiales; family Polyangiaceae; genus SXNL01. Next base: position 6,005 of record JAEUKG010000093.1, read on the forward strand.
CGCTCCAGTGCTCGTTCCAGGCTCCAGTCCGCTGCAGACCGTATCAGCCACCCCTCGTAGTCCGGACCGACGCTCCGTTTGGCGCCGGCAGCGGGCACGAGGCCGCGCCGGATCGCCGGCTTCGGAGAGCTGCGCGCGAGATTGACGATCGTCCGGGTGGGGTCCGGCTCGGCGTCCGGCGCAAGCGGCATCTTCGCAAGAGGTAGGTGAAGACTCGCCGCGGCTGTCTTCGCATCTGCCAGAAACCACGCCTCCACAGCCCTGACGGCGAGGCGTAGGCAGAAGAACTTCCCAGTGATGGCCGGGCGGTTCGTTTCGAGCCATGCAGGCGCACAGGCGGCGTCTTGGTCGAGGTCGCGGAGCACCAGGTATGGGCTGCCCTGCGCTGCTCTGGCGTAGCCGTCAAGGTCGCGATCGACAGCGCCCTTCCCAGCAGCGTCGACGACTGGCAGGCGGATCTCGATGCCCACACCTTCGCAGAGCCGTGCGACGAACGGGATGTCGGTGTCGCCCTCGACGACGACGGTGATCACGGCGCCGCGCCGTAGTTGGCAAGGCCGAGAATCCCGTCCGGGCGAGTCAATCCCTCGAGCTGGGGACCGAGGGGCAAGCCAGCCTGCGCTGCATTCACGAGCGCTGCGTCGTCGGAGCCGATCGATACCGAAGTACCATTGGTGGTGCTCCGTAGCAGGACGATCTCGCTCGGTTCGATCCCTCGATCGTCGAGGAGCTCTGGGGAGTGCGTGCTCACGAGGACTTGCCGTTGCCCCTCTGCAACGACGTGGCCCAAGATGCGAGGGATCTGACGAACCGCGGCCGGGTGGAGCGACATCTCAGGCTCCTCGAGCAACAAGGGTGCATCGCCCGAGGCAAGGAACCAAAGGAGACCCACCAGCCGGAGAGTGCCGTCGGAGAAGTCGGCTTCTCGCTGCTTTGCTGCGTCTTTCCGCCAGTGCCGGAAGCGTGCTTCAAGGTGGGGACGCCCCGCAGAGTCCACCGTCGAATCCAACGTCTCGAACTCAGGTAGCACCGTCTGCAACGCGGTCGAAATCCGGCGAAGACGCTTCTCCCGAGCCTTCGCCTTCGTGGAGGCGATCGCCTCGATCAGACCCGTTCCTAGGCCCTTGCCGAACCGGGCGGCGTCCTCCGTCTTTGGCTGCCGCACGAGCTGCGGAACGACGTGGATGTACTCGGTGGAACGGAGGAAGTCCCGCAGCGGTCTGAATGCGCCATTGGCTGAACGCTGCTCCAGCGCCGTGGCCTCGAGAAGCTCCGGGTCCCTGAGGTCCGCGTCGGTGGGCCGAGCGAGCTTCTCCGCGCCATCGGCTGCAACGTACTCCTCGACGACACGAGCTGGACCCGGGCGGCGACTCGTCCCGGTTGCTTCCAGGATGAGGCGGTAGGTCCAACTGACGTTTTCTATTTGCGCGTCGACTTCGATGTGGACGTGATTGCTGCGGCCCGCATGGAGGGAACGCACCGCGCGGATCCCCCCACGATTCGGTGCGGCAAGCGCGTTCGTCAGGCCACCTCCGTCCGCTGCAATCTCCTGAAGAAAACGTAGCGCATCGAGCAAGTTCGACTTGCCAGAGGCATTGGGTCCGACGACGAAGACGCGCTGCTGGAGCTCAACGTCGACGTGCTTGAAATTGCGCCAGTTCTCGAGGCGCAGACGCGTGAAGTAGCTCTGCATCACACCCTACTCTATCTCAGCCCGCCCCGGCGGCGCTCAACACCACATCTAAGCCCGGAAGCCGGTCGTCGAGGCGGCGAGGCCGTCGCGGACGAGGCGGATCCGCTCCGCCTCCTCGGGCCGGCCGCACTCGCGAGCCGCGTTCTCGATCCGGACGAGCTCCTCGGCGCCGAGCTCGCGCCCGTCGGACTCGATGAGCGTCATGAGCGGGCCCCAGTGGCCCTCGAGCACGCGCGCGTACGCGAGGAGGCGCAGCGCCTCGAAGCGCAGCTCCGGCGAGCGGGCGCCGCGATAGACCGGCTCCGCCTCCGCCAGCGCCACGCGGCCGTCTTGGCGCTCGAGCGCGGCGTACCCGCGCTTCAAGCCCTCGTAGAGCTCGAGCTCGGCCTGGACGTCGCGCGCCTGGCGGAGCGCCTGGACGTTGCGGAACGCGAAGAGACCGGAGAGCAGGCCGATCCACAGCTCGCGGCGGTAGAGCGCGAGCCCCACGCAGAGGAGCGCGACGCCGATCGAGACGAAGCGCGCCGGGCGCTCGCCTCGGCCCTTGGTGACGACGTTGAGGATCGTCGCCATGACGTTGCCGCCGTCGAGCGGGAGCATCGGCACGAGGTTCAGCGCGCCCCAGCCGGCGTTGACCCAGATCACGTCGAGCATCGCCCGCTGCAGCAGCGGGTGCGTGTGCTCGTTGGTCCGCAGGGCCGCGAGCGCGAAGGCGGCGACGCCGACGGCGATGCCGGTGAGCGGGCCCGCGAGGCTGACGACGATGCTCTGCCACGGCGCGAGCTTGCGCCCCTCGAGCGACCACGACGTCGTCCCGCCCATCCCGTGGAGATCGATCTGCGGGGCGAGGCCGAAGATGCGACCGGCGATCGCGTGGCCGAGCTCGTGCAACAGCACCGAGAGGAACACCACCACCACCCAGATCGCCGCCTCGCGCACGCCGCGCGAGCCGAGGCCGCCCAAGAGAAGCGCCGTGAGCAGGAACGAGCCGTGGACGCGGACGGGGATCGAGCCGATGCGAAAGAGCATGCGTCACACCAACATGGGGACGCAGCGGCCCGGCCGCCACCTCCGCCGTTTACCCCAGCAATTTCCGGATTTTGCCGACGATTTCGGCGAAGTTCGGGCCCTTGGCGATGTATTGCCGCGCGCCGAGGCCGATGCCCTGCATGACGTCCTGCGGGCCCGTCTTGCTGGTGAGGAAGACGAAGGGCACCGTGCGAAGCTGCGGGTTGCCCTTGAGGAGCTTGGCGAGCGAGAAGCCGTCGAGGCGCGGCATGACCACGTCGCTCACGATGAGCGTGGGAGGCGGGATCTTCGCGCAGAGCTCGGCGGCGGCGATGCCGTCGGCGGCCTCGTGCACGTCGTATTGGGTGGCGAGCTCCTTGGCGAGGCGGCCGCGGAAGGCGGCGTCGTCGTCCACGAGGAGGACCGATCGGCGGCCTTGCACCACCGGCGGGGGCGGCGGCTTGGAGAGCGATCCGCCGGCGATCGCGCGGGCTTCCGTGATCGCGTCGGAGAGCGACGGCGTCTTCGGCGGCGTGGACCCGCGCGGCGGCGGCGACGAGCCGGGGCGGATCGACGGCGGCGCCCCGGGCCGCATCGAGCCCGGCGCGGGCGGGCGCATCGAGCCCGGCGTGGAGCCGGGCGCGGACGGCGCCGCGGGGCGAATCGAGCCCGGCGCCGACGGGACCGGCGGACGGATGGAGCCGGGCACCGAGCCGGGCGCGGGTGGGATCGCGGGGCGCGCGCCCGGCGGGGCCGAGGGCGGACGCACGGGCGGCGGGATCACCGGCGGGGGCGCGGAGCCCGGCTTCTTCGGGGTGTTGTCGTCCGGCGGAGCCACGCGGACGGGTATAGCACGGCGGTGTGGGAGGAGGTACTCGCTGGGCGTCAGCGGTCCTGCGCCGCGAGCTGCATCTTCCGCATCTTGCGCCCGGCGAGCGAGAGGACTGCGCGGGTGACGAAGCGCGGCGTCCACGCGGCGACGAGCATCACGACCTTCATCAAGAGGCCGGGGATGACGATGGCCCGCCCCCGATCGAAGCCGCGGACCGCCGACTCGGCGCAGTGGGCCGCCGAGATCTCCATGAACGCAGGCGCCTTCTGCCCGGTGAAGTTCCCGATGTTCTGCTCGAACTCGGTGGCGACCGGCCCCGGGCACACCTGGGTCACGCGGACGCCGGTGCCCGCGAGCTCGGTGCAGAGCGACTCGCTGAAGCCCGTGACGAAGTGCTTCGTCGCGACGT
>JAEUKG010000100.1 GCA_016794325.1 Myxococcales bacterium
GCGAAGCAGCGCGCGGTCGGCCGCCGGCAAGCCGGAGAGGGCGGCCGCCAGCGCGCGCTCGAACTCCGCGCCGTGGGCCGAGAGCAGCGCCTGACCCTCGGGATCCTCACCCTCGAGGTGCGTGCGCTCGTGGCCGTGCCCGATCGGCCCGTACTTTGGGCGGCGGCGCAGGTGCGTGGCGAGCTCGCGCTTGCCGACCAGGAGCGCGAACGCGGAGAGCGGGACCTGACCGGTGTAGAGCGCGAGCTTGGGCGGGCGTCGGGGCGTCGCCACGAGCAACGCCTCCCGAACGTCGCGAACCACCGCCTCGATCACGTCGGCGGGGGTGTCTCCGCGGCGCAGCTTCCGCGCCAGCGGAGCGACGACGGTGCGCTCGAGCGTGTCGATCGCTCGCCGGTCGTGAGCCACACACCCGAGGGCCAGGTAGAGGTCCGATGCGACGACGGCGTCGAGCGAGAACTCGCGCTCCGCGCGTCGGGCGCCGAGCGCGCGCGCGAGCTCCTCGGCGGTCACGGTGACGGTCGGGTGCGCCGCTCGGCCCCGCTCCCAGAGACGCGTGAGGACGGCGTCGAGGTCCGCGCGGTCGAGCTCGTGCCGTCGCTCCGGGGGCACTGCAGACAGGAAGACCTCCCCGAGACCCATCGCGTGGAGGATACCATCGCGCCCTGGTGGTGCGGTCCGGAACGACCAGCGAGCGGGCTCGCGATCAGCGACGTCGAGCCCCGCAAATCCGGCGATCTTGATTGGGTCGCCGCCGCTTTGGAGACCGGCGCTCCATTTTCTTTCGATTCCTCTGCGACCGAAGTCTGGGACCCGCGTACCCCACTCGAAACAGGGAGGATATGCCCGATGTCACGATTTCCACGTCCACGACGGGGGTGCACGGCGGCGAACGACGCGCCTGCGCAGAAGCTGCGTCTGGTGTACGCGCTGGGCCCCGCCATTTACAGGCAGTTCGCGCCCGCTACGATGATCATCACCGGTCCATTCGCCATCAGTCGCCGGCCGGCGGTGCAGCTCGAGGGACGCAGTGTCGATCGGGATAGGAGGGGGCCGATGAGGTTCCGGTGTGGGTGGGTGTATGGGGGGGGCGGTAAAGGTGCGCGCCTGACGTGGCGCCGCGGAGCCGGGGGTGGGCGATGATGCGCAAGCTCCCTCGGGTCTTCTGGCTCCCGGCGAGCGGCGCGACCCCAGGCACGACGGTCGGCGGCGCGGCGACCGCGAGCGGCACGGTCACGAGCACCTTCGTCGGCGGGACGACGTTCAACTCGCAGCGCAGGGCGACGCGCTTCACCAACGCGTCGTCGGCCCCCGCGGGGTTGGTCATCGACGGGGGGACGTCCCCTGCGGCGACGTACGCGATCGGCGCGTCGCCCGGCGGCGGTGTCGCGTTCTACGCGGAGTTTGCGCTGGCGCTCAACAACGCGAGCACGCGCATGTTCGTGGGGCTGTCGGCGGCCGCGCCGCTCCTCACGAGCGCCGATCCGAGCGCCGCCGCCGACACGATCGGCGTCGGCTTCGACGCCGGTGTGGCGACG
>JAEUKG010000133.1 GCA_016794325.1 Myxococcales bacterium
GATCTCGGGCGCCAGCACCTTGCCGTAGTCGGCGGGGCCCGTGCGGCACACCACGTTCGGCAGCACCTCGAGCACGCCCGGCGAGTGCGTGTGCCCGCAGAGCACGGTGAACTTCGTGCCCGGGTTCGCCTTGGCGACGCGCTCGATCGCGACCCCGACCGTCACCGAGGTGAAGTGAGGGAGCCAGTTGCCGTTCGAGACCTTGCCTTTGTGCCAGCACGCCCCCTCCCAGGGAGGCACGTGGGTCGCGACGAGGACATGCTCACGATCCTTCGCTGCTTCGGCGGCGACGCGCTCGATGTAGTCGGCGGACTCGCGCGCGAATCGCTCCATCCGAGCGCGGCGCTCGGCCTTGTCGCTGGTCACGAGGTCGCCGATGAGGACGTAGTCGCTCAAGAAGACCTCGGAGCACTCCCAGTCCCCAGCGCGGCCGTCGGCCCAGCCGTCGTGGCCCACGAGGGCGACGCCCTTGCCGAGGTTCACGACGCCCATGTCGGGCAGCCACTTGAGGTTGCGGCTCTCGCGGGTGAGGCGCGAGGCGAGGCCGCGGACCTCGGCGACGGACCCTCGGTAGTAGTCGTGGTTGCCGAGCACGAAGAAGACGGGAAAGAAGAAGGGAGCGCTGATCCGCGCGAGGTGCGCCTCCAGCGTGGGCGCCTCGGAGATGTCGCCGGTGATGAGCACCGCGTCGGGGCTCGCCTCGGCCACGCCATCGCACCACGACGCGATCCCCGCGTCGTCCAAGAAGTTCAAGTGGATGTCGGTCAGCCAAGCCAGTCGCATCGAGTCGCTCCCCCGCCTGCGGCGCTGCGTCGGGACGGAATCGGCAATTGTTTCACGAGGCTCGCGGGCGACGCAATCGTCAACGTGTGCGGCCCGGTCCGCGAGCACGGTCGAGGTGTGGCGGCATCGAGCGCGCCCCGCACGCGGTGTCTCGCCGAGGCGGGCTTCGCGCGGTTTTCGCGCGCTTTTGCCCCCGGCGCGGCGCGTCGGGCGTTTGAATCACCTCATGTCGGGGCGCGTCCTACCTCCCGAGCCCGCGCCGCTCGGGTTCGACCGCGCGCGACGTTGCGGCGGCCGCCTCGGTAGAGCTCGTAGCGAGGCCGCCCATCGACCGCTATGTTCCACGTGACCACCCGATGACCTCTCCGGTCCACACCGCCGCTTATCGAAGCTCCCACGCCACGTCGGCGCTGAGCGGCGTACCGAGCGGGCCCTACGCCGAGCCGACGCGGCTCGTGGATCTCGCGCGCCTGCCGCCGCTCGTGCGGTCGCGGCTCCTCATGTCGATCGGCGAGCACGCGTCGCCCGCGCCCCTCGCCGAAGCCGGCGTGCACCGACCTCCGCTCTCGGGCCGTACCCTCGCCGCGCTGCTCGCGGGCGAGCTGCCGCTCTCGTCTCGCCGCTGGGCGTTCGTCTCCCTCGCGATCGCGTTCGTGTCGCTCGCGGTGGGCTTCGGTCGCTCGCTCGCGCCGGTCTGGCAGGCGCCGCTCGTCGCGACCGCGCTCGTGGCCGCGCTCGTGCTCTTTCGCGCCGCGCGGGCGGCGGGCGTCGGGCCGGGCCACGTCGCCGGTCTCCGGCCTGGGGTGTCCCTGTTCCCGCTCGACGTCGTCGCCATCGACGGCTCGAGTGCGCGAGTGACTCCGCTCGGTGGCGTCCGGTCGGCCGCGCTACGCGAGCGCGGAGACGAGGCGACCCTCGACCTGAGCTTCCACGACGGCACCCACCACCGCTTCGAGGTACGCGGGGCCGAGGTGGCGCGGCTCCGTCACGGGCTCGCGCGCTCGCAATCCCTCCTCGAGCGTCTGACCTTCGGGCACGCCCTCGACGACGCGATGGCGAACGACCTCTTCTTCGAGCTGCGCGGGCGCGACGGGTTCGCGGACGTGCTGCCGGATCCCCGCATCCAGCGGGCTCGCCGCGTCCGGGGCGCGCTCCTCGCGCTCGCCACGTTCGGGGCTGGTCTCGGCGTGTTCGCCCTCCGCAACGCGCGCTCGGACGACATCGTCTGGACGGACACGGTGCGCTCGGGCCGCTACGACCGCTACCTCGAGGCAACCGAGGGGCGGGGCCGATACACGGACGCGGCCCGTGACAAGATCCGCCGGGCGGCCCTCGACGTCGAGCGGGCGGGAGACGAGCGATCGGGCGCCCCGTCCGGCGATGGGCGCCGAGCCGAGCCCGCCCGCGTCGCGC
>JAEUKG010000777.1 GCA_016794325.1 Myxococcales bacterium
GGGCGCGGCGACGCCGAGCCAGCCGGCGATCTCGGCGACCGACCGCGGCCACATCAGGGGGCCTCCGCCGCGAGCGCGCGACGCGCCTCGCGGGCGTCGGACCACGCCACCGTCCGCGGCCCGTCCTCCAGCGTGCGCGCGTCGCCGTAGCCGGCGATCGCGACCGCGTCGCCCGGCCCCGCGAGGGCGACCGCGCGCGCGATCGCGGCGGCGCGCGCGGCGAGCGGCACGGCCGCGTCGACCCACCGCACCTGGGCCGCCCCCCGCGCGGCGAGATCGCGCGCGAGGCGCTCGCGCTCGCTCGTCGTGCGAGCCTCGTCGACGACGACCAGGGGCGAGGCCGCGATCACGCGTCGCGCGGTGGCGGGCGCGGCGAGCCCCCGCGCGACCGCGTCGGCGCCCCACCCGAGCGCGAGCGCGGCAGACGCGGCGGCGAGCGCGCCGAGCACGTCGGCCTCGCCCCATCCGTGCACGGATAGCGTGGGGCCGAGCGTCGGCGGCGCCCCGGGCGCGAGGGCGACCTCGGTCCGCCAGCGAGCGCCGTCCCACGCCGACCGCTCGACGAAGAGGCCCGGGCCCGGCGGCGCGTCCAGCTCGCCCGCGAGGCCGAAGCGGCGCACCTCCGCCCCCGCGGGCGCGATCTCCGCGATCAAGTCGGCGACGCCGCCGTCCTCCCCGACGACCACCGCCCCGCCGGCGGGGACCGCGAGCGCGATCTGGGCGAGCGCGGCGAGGTGCGCCTCGGCGCTCTGCCCGTCGGCCGCGCGCTCGTCGTCGAAGCGCGTGACCACGGCCACCGACGGCCGGAGGCCTCGCGCGGCCCCGCGCGAAAGCTCCGCCGCCGTCACCTCGACGATGACGACGTCCGCCGCGGCAGCCGCGCCGATCGCCGCGATCGCGCGCTCGATCGGCCCCGCCGAGATCCGCGCGTCGGGGGCGATCGCCCCCTCGCGGCTCACCGTCGTCACCCGCGCGCCCGCCGCGCGAGCGATGGCGCCGAGCCACGCGCGCGCGGTCGCGACGCCCGACGAGCCGGTCAGGCCGACGACGCGGGGCGCGCTCACGCGGGCCTTCCTCGACGCGCGCTCAGGCGACCGGGGTCGTCCCCGAGCGCCGGCGGATGGAGTCGATCTCCTTGAGGAGCGAGATCGGCGAGAAGGGCTTCGTGTAGTACGCGGTCGCGCCGGCCTCTTGGGCGGCGCGCTTGGCGTCGTCGGTCGACATCGCGCTGATGATGATGATGGGCACGTCGCGGGTCGTGGGCTCGGCGCGCAGGCGCCGGCAGACCTCGATCCCGTCGAAGGCGCCGGGGAGGTTCACGTCCAAGAGCACGAGATCGGGGGTGCGCGCGAACGCCTCCTCGAGGCCCTTCGCGCCCGTGCCGACGCCGACCACCTCGTAGCCGCGCGCGGTCACGAGGGCCTCGATCATCCGGAGGATCGAGTCGGAGTCTTCGACGAGCAAGATTCGCATCCGCCACGAAGGCTAAATCGGCGGCCTGTTTTCGCGAACAGGTTTCGCGCGGCTCCGCGGCGTCGGCACGCAAATGTCCCATTGTTCCGAGCACTTGCGCGCTCCGCCGTTGGACCTCGGCGAGCGCTCAGCGACGGGGGAAGACGACCGCGACGCGGAGGCCGCCGGTCGGCGAGTCGGTGAGCTCCACCATCGCGCCGTGGCACTGCGCGACCTCGGTGGCGACGTAGAGCGGGATCGCGCTCACGCGCCCGTGGGCCCCAGGGTCGACCTCGAGGCTCAAGAAGGCGCGGCGCGCCGACGCCGCGATCACGGTGCCGCCGTCGTCGACGACCACGCGCGGACCGAGGACGTCGCTCGAGGCCGCGACGCGGACCGTGCCCCCCTTGGGCGTGGACGCGACCGCCTGGGCCATGATCTCGCGCACGATGAAGGCGGCCGCCTTGAGCGGCGCGTGGGCGGCCACGCGCGCGTCGGACGCCTCCGGCTCGACCACGAGCTTGACGCCCGCGGCCTCGGCGCGCATCCCGACGGGCGCGGCCACCGTGCGCACGACCTCGGCGAGGTCGAGCGGCTGCTTGATCTCCTCGGGATCGAGCTCGCCGAACGACGCGAGCGCCTGGCCGAGGTCCATCGCCCGGGCGAGCCGCCGCTTCACGTTCTCGAGCTCGTCGTCGTTGCTCGCCGCTCGGACCTGCGCGAGCTCGCGCTGCGCCTGGCCGAGGGTGGCGCGGAGCTCGAAGGCGACGCCGCGCGAGAGCCGCACGAGCGCCGCGAGCCGGTCGGGGCCGTCGGCGAGCGGCGGCGGGGGGTAGCTCGAGGCCGCGACCTCCTCGCCCTTGTCGAGGACGGCGGCGAGCTCGCGGGCGTAGGCCTCGCCCTGACGGCGCGCCTCGTCGAGCTCCTTGCGGAGCGCCTCGCGCTCCTCGAGCTCGGCGTCGGCGGGGATGATGAGCCACTCCATGCCGCCCTCGAGCTCGTGCCGGCCGCCGTAGCGGACGGCCATGCGGCTCATCCACGCGCGCTCCGTCTCCATCGTGGGCGACGTATCCGGGCCGAGATGGACGCCGATCTTCACCTCGGAGCCCTCGCGGTGGATCGAGACGCTCGAGCCGACGCCCGAGCCGTGCCCGACGAGGATGTGGAGCATGCGCCGGAGCTCGGCCTCGTCGCCGAACACCTCGGTCCCGGCGCCGGGCTCGATCTGCACCCGCGCCTCGGGCGCGATCTCCCAGAGGATCGACGCGAGGTCGATGCGGCCGCGGCGCGCGTGGGCCGGCGGCGGGCGGGAGTGGAGGTTCGAGAGCATCCGCATCATGTCGTCGAGCGCGTCGAGCGACGCGCTGACGTCGGGCTCCTCGGCCGGCGCCGCGCCCGCAGGCGACTCCGCCATCGACGGCGGGGGCACGCTGCGCATGATCTGGACCCCCTGGCGGAGGCGGTGCGCCGCGCCCTGGGCCTCTTGCGTGAGCAGCCAACCGAGCTCTTGGCGCGTGAGACGACCCTTCGACATTCGCCCCGGAGGATACGGGATTGTCTCCGCCCCTGCTACAGCCCTCGTCGTCGCGCGCGGCCGCGCAATCGCGGCGCGATCCGCGGGTACGAGGGTGTACGATGGGCGAATGCTGCGAGAGCACCGCGCCCAGTCCTACCGCTACGACGCCGCGAGCGACCGGATCGCGCTGGCGGTGCGCCCCCCCGCGAACGGACGCGCCGCGCGCCGCGTCCCCGGGAGCCTGCTCGTCTCGGCCCGGGGAGCGCTCGTCGGCGTCGATCTCCGCGGCGGGGCGCCGATGGGCGAGGTCGTCATGTGGGGCCCCCACGAAGACGTCGCGAGCACCCACGACACCGAGGTCGAGCTCGCGACCGACGAGGACGGCGACCCCGCCGAGCTCACCATCCCCCGCGCGAGCGCCTGGGTGCGCGACGCCGCCTGCACGCCGTACCGCGCGACCTCCTGACGGCCCGCGCCCGGAGCTCGCCGGGCGGCGGCGCTGATGCAGCGAGGCAGCATCACATCGAGGCGCGGACCGCGGAATCCTGGGGAAGGGTCCGCGGCGCGCGCGTTGCAGGGCGGGGCGCATGGATCCCAGCCAAGCGAACGTCGCCGTCCAGTCCGCGATCACGACCCTGACGGCGGTGGCCTTCAAGGTCGCTGGCGCGATCGTGCTCTACATCGTGGGCCGCTGGCTCATCTCCATCGTGGCCAAGGCGGTGCAGCGCACGCTCGAGAAGCAGAAGGTCGACCCGACGATCCTCCGATACGTCGGGACCGTGGTGACGGTGCTGCTCAACATCGCGCTCGTCATCTCGATCCTCGGCTATTTCGGCGTCCAGACGACCACGTTCGCGGCGCTGCTCGCCGGCGCTGGCCTCGCGATCGGGACCGCCTGGGGCGGGCTCCTCTCCAACTTCGCGGCGGGCGCGTTCATCGTCGTCCTCAAGCCCTTCAAGGTCGGCGACTTCGTGAACGCGGGCGACGTGACCGGGACCGTGCGCCACGTCGGGCTCTTCGTCACCACCCTCGACACGCCCGACGGCGTCCAGACCTACGTCGGCAACAACAAGGTGTTCGGCGGGACCATCCAGAACTACTCGGCGAACCCGACCCGGCGCGTCGACCTCGTGGCGCAGCTCCACCAGACGGTCGATCCTCTGGACGCGATCACGCGCCTGAAGGCCGCGGTCGCGGCGATCCCGAACGTCTCGAAGGAGACGCCGCCCGACGTGGAGATCCTGAGCTTCTCCGAGCTCGGGCCGGTGCTAGCCGTTCGGCCGTACACGCACACCGACCACTACTGGCAGGTGTACTTCGACACCAACAAGGCGATCGTCACCGTCGCTGGCACCGCGGGCTACCCCGCCCCGGAGCGCCGCATGCACGTCACGCGCGCCCCCGTCAGCGCTTGAGGCGCGCCGAGGACGAGGGCGCACCCGAGAGCCAGCCGCGCTCGGCGCCGCGCGCGAGCCACGCCGGCGCGCCCTTCTGACCGGCGACCGCGGCCGCGACGTCCACCTTCTTGCCGGGCTCCTTGGCCGAGAGCACGAACACGCCCGCCGCCGACAGGCGCGTCACCGTCGCGCTGGGGACGAAGGGCGCGACGATCGCGCGGACGAGGCCCGGCGCGGAGTCGACCATCGCCGAGACCGCGCGGACGTCCTCGAGCGTGGCGCACGCGACGGCGACCGGCCCCGCGGCGCCTTTGGCCGGCGGCGCCGAGACGACGTCGAGCGTGCCCGGCTTCCACGGCGCGACGGCGGTGGGCGCGAGCGCGCCCCGCTTGGGGTCGGCCTCGAGCCGGCGCTCCTTCTCGGTGACGAGCAAGACGTCGTCGGTGGGGAGCACGCGGGGCACGGTGACGCGCACCGGCCGCTTGAACGACCGCGGATCGCCGACCACGCCGTGGGCGACAGCGTAGGCGAGCGTCTCCGGCGAGGTGACGAGGCCCATGCGCGCGCGGGGCGCGGGGTCGAAGGTGCGCACGCTCACCCCGGTGGGCGGAGCGGGATAGAGCTCGCCGGAGAAGACGCGGGCGTCGGGCTCCACGAGGCGCGCGCCGGTCGCCAGGAGATCGGCGAGCGCGCCCTCGGCGGCGAGCGCCTCGAGCGTCTGGCGCGACGGGGGCGCGAAGAGCCAGTCGACGCCGCCCGCGACCCGCTTCGACTTGAGCAGCGTGGCGACGGCGAAGAGATCGCGCAGGGTCGCGCCGTCGGCGCCGAGGATGACCTGCGACACCGGACGCCCGGCGAGATCCCGCACCGGGCGCACGGCCCCGGCCTCGTCGACGAGGAGCGGGTCGATCGCGCCGAGATCCACGTTGACGACCGCCGCCGGCTGCGCGCCCGCGTCGGGCACGAGCGCGCGGTAGGCCTTCGAGCGCCGCTGATCGCGGAGGTAGACCTCGGTGCGCTCGTCGCTGACGAAGACGGCCGACGCCGCCCCGAGCTCGGGCGCGATCGAGCACACGACCGCGCGCTCCGACGCCGACAGGAGGCGCGCCCCGGGGCCCGACAGCTCGAGGACCACCGGCGCGCCGCGCTGCTCCTCGATGCGGCGCACCATGTCCCCCACCCCGCGGCGCACGAGCTCGAGGGCGGCGTCGCGCGCGCAGACGAACGGACGGAGCTTGCCCGCCAGGACGATCTGGAGGCTCTGCGGGGGCCGCATCTCGATCGTCCCCGTCGCGAGCGCGCGCGCGAGCTCGGCCGCGGAGACGGCGAGGGTGAGCATGCCCGCGCCGCCGCTCGAGACGAGGCGCGGATCGTCGGTGACGCAGAGGCGCGCGGGGCTCGCGAAGCGCTCGAGGTGCACCGGGGCCGCGAAGCCCGCCCCCGCGCGGGCGAGGACGAGGCCGGCCGCGAGCGCCTCGGGCGGGACGTCGGCGTCGCCGCCGCTCTGGCCCGGCGCGCTCACCGGCCGCGTCGAGTAGACGACCGCGACCTCCGCGCTCGCCTTCTTCATCCCCGCCGCGAGGGCGTCGGCGACGACGCGGACCGGAGCGGCCGACAGCGCCACTTGGTCCACCCGCACCGAGACGAGATCCGCGGCGAGCGTCGGGTCGGACGCGCGCCCCGAGAGCACCTTCTGAGCCATGGTGCGGGGCGGATCCCCGGCTTTTGCGCGCATCGGGGGCGACCGTAGACGGCCGCGGCCAGCCCGGTCAAGCAGACCCTTCGCCCACCGTCGGAGCCGGGCGCCGCGACGAGCGCAGACCGGGCGCCGCGACGAGCGCGAACCGGCGCTTCCCCGCGATTTGCGCGATTGTTGACGGAAAAGGGCCGAGGTTGTGTAACCTACACCTTCGGACGGACGCCGCCGAAAGAGGAGTTTCGCGCCATGTTCCAGGAAGCCCTGAAGGACATCGTCGAGAGGACCGACGGCGGGATCGCCGGGTTGGTCATGGACTCGAGCGGCATCGCGCTCGACACGTACACCAAAGAGGGCGCGCCGTTCGACATCAACACCATCGGCATCGAGTTCAGCGTGGTCGTGGGCGCGATCAAGCGCGCGGCCGAGATGCTCGACGCCGGCAGCGCCCAGGAGCTCGCCGTCGGCACCGACCGGCTCGTCACCATCATCCGCACGCTCGGCGACCAGTACTTCCTGGCGCTCGCGATGCTCCCCGACGGCAACTTCGGCAAGGGTCGCTACCTCATGCGGACCCACGCGCCGAAGCTGCTCGCCGAGCTCTGATCCGGGCGAGGCCGACGTGGGCCGCAAGCCGTCGACGCGGACGCGCGCGCTCTTCACCACCGACCGGCCCCACCGCCTCGGGCGGCGCCGCATCGGCCGCGTCCCCGCGCCCATCGTCTACTGCATCTCGGGCCCGAACCTGCAGCTCCTCGGCGTCCGCGAGCCGTCGATCTACGGCACCACCACCCTCGCCGAGATCCACCAGATGCTCGAGGCGCGCGGCGCGGAGCTCGGCGTCGAGGTCCGCTGCTTCCAGACCAACCACGAGGGCGCCATCTGCGATCTGCTCGCCGAGGCGCGCACGGTGGCGGCCGGGGTCCTCCTGAACGCCGCGGCGTACACGCACACGTCGCTCGCGATCTTCGACGCGCTCAAGGCGGTGGGGCTGCCGTGCGTCGAGGTCCACCTCTCGAACCCCGAGGCGCGCGAGGCCTACCGGCACGCGTCGGTCGTCGCGCCCGCGTGCAAGGCGAAGGTGGCCGGCTTCGGCGCCGACAGCTACCTCCTCGCGCTCGACGGCCTCGCGCGCTGGCTCCAGAAGCAAGCCGCGCCGCGCTGACGTTCACCTCGACCCGCGAGGCGCCGCGCGAGGTGCGTAGCGTGCTTCGCCGTGGCGCTTCGCCGCATCGCGTCGCGACGTTCGACGAGTTTTTCCGTTCCAAGCACCGTCGTTCGTGACTACGCTGCGCGGACCGATGGACCTCGACATCACGCAGCTCCGCAGCCTCATCGAGATGCTCACCGAGCTCGACGTCGCCGAGTTCGAGCACGAGTCCGAGGGCCGCCGCGTCAAGGTCGTGCGCGGCGCCCGCGTGGCCGTGGGCGGGCCGGCCTTCTACGCGCCCTCGGGCGGCGCCGCCGCGCCCGGGCCGTCCCCTGCCGCCGCCGCCGCCCCCGCGGTCGACGACGGATCGGTGGACGTGACGAGCCCGTTCGTGGGCACGTTCTACCGCTCGCCGAGCCCCGACGCGCCGGCGTTCGTCGAGATCGGCACCGTCATCCGCCCCGGGCAGACGCTCTGCATCGTCGAGGCGATGAAGCTGATGAACGAGATCGAGGCCGAGTTCTCGGGGACGATCCTCGAGATCTACGCCCAGAACGGCAAGGCCGTGGAGTTCGGGCAGAAGCTCTTCAAGATCAAGAAGGCGTAGCGCCTCGATGTTCAAGAAGATCCTCATCGCCAACCGCGGCGAGATCGCCCTCCGCATCCTTCGCGCGTGCAAGGAGCTCGGCATCAAGACCGTGGCGGTGCACTCCGACGTGGACACGCGCGCGCTCCACGTGCGCTTCGCCGACGAGGCGGTGTGCATCGGCCCGGCGTCGGCCACCCGCAGCTACCTGAACATCCCGGCCATCATCAGCGCCGCCGAGATCACCGGCGCCGACGCCGTGCACCCCGGCTACGGCTTCTTGTCCGAGAACGCCGAGTTCGCGCGGCTGTGCGCCAAGTGCAAGGTGACGTTCATCGGCCCCACCCCCGAGGCGATGCGCGCCTGGGGCGACAAGGTGACGGCCCGCGAGAACGCGAAGAAGTTCGGCCTCCCTCTCCTGCCCGGCAGCCCCGTCCTCGAGAGCCCCGAGCACGCGCTCGCCGAGGCCAAGCGCATCGGCTTCCCCATCATCATGAAGGCCTCCGGCGGCGGCGGCGGGCGCGGCATGCGCATCGTGCGCACCGAGGCCGAGGTCGCGCCCTCGTTCGCCCAGGCCAAGCGCGAGGCCGAGGTCGGGTTCAAGAACCCCGACGTCTACATGGAGAAGTTCGTCGAGCGCCCGAAGCACATCGAGTTCCAGGTCATCGCCGATCAGCACGGCGGCGTCTGGACGCTCGGTGAGCGGGAGTGCTCGCTCCAGCGCCGCCACCAGAAGGTCATCGAGGAGGCCCCGAGCCCGGCGATGACGAGCGACAAGCGCCAGGAGATCGCCGAGGTCATCCGGCGGGCGGTGCGCGAGACCGGCTACACGTCGCTCGGCACCCTCGAGTTCATCATGGACGAGGACGGCTCCCTCTACTTCCTCGAGATGAACACCCGCGTCCAGGTCGAGCACCCCGTGACCGAGCTCGTCACCGGCCTCGACCTCGTGGCGATGCAGATCCGCGCCGCCGCCGGCGAGAAGCTCGAGCTCCCCGACACGCGCCCGTGGTCCTTCCGCGGCCACGCGATCGAGTGCCGCGTCAACGCCGAGGACCCGAAGACGTTCGCGCCCTGGCCCGGGCTCATCACCGAATACTTCCCCCCCGGGGGCGCGGGCGTGCGCGTCGACTCCGGCGTCTACGGCGGCTGGACGGTCCCCAAGGACTACGACTCGCTCCTCGCCAAGGTCATCGTCCACGCCCCGACGCGCGCCGAGGCCATCGTGCGCATGCGGCGCGCGCTCGACGAGTTCATCGTCGGCGGCATCCGCACCAACATCGAGATGCACAAGAAGCTCCTCGACGACGACGAGGTCCTCGAGGGCAAGATGTCGACGCGCACCGTCGAGCGGGTCATCGGCGGCAAGGCCTGAGGCGCAGCCCGCGGCAGATCCACCCGCCCTAACCGCTCGTCTCGACTCGACATTTCGGCGCGCTCGTGAATCGTCACGCCGCGCGCTCGGGCGGAGTAACCGAGGGCCCTCGGTTGTCATGGGTGGGTCGTGACCGTCGCGCCCTGGACCCTCGAGATCGACCGAGCCGCGGAGGAGGACCTCACGCGCGAGGCCGTCGCCCGGCGGCTCTACCTCGAGCTCGGGCTGCCGGTGCGGGCGTTCCTGGTCGGGATGGTCGGGGGCGCCGCCGCCGAGGACGCGCTGCAAGAGACCTTCACGCGCGCGTTCGCCCACGACGAGCTCCCGCCCGCGACCGAGCGGCGCCCGGGGAGCTCCGGCTGCGCGCGCAGCGGCGCCCGGGCGGCGCTCCGCGCGCGCCATCGGTCGCCGCTCGGCCCCGCCGATCCTCCCGAGGTCGCGGGGCGCGGCCCCTGCCCCGAGGCGACCGCCATCGCCCGCCAGACCGCCGCGCGCGTCGCCGAGGCGATCGCCGCGCTCGGCGAGGACCGCCGCGCCGCCCTCCTCTTGCGCGTCCAGCAGGGCCTCTCGTGCGACGAGATCGCCGCCGCCCTCGGCTGGACGGTCGCGAAGGTGAAGATCGAGGTGTTCCGCGCGCGCGAGGCCCTGCGCGCCGCCGCCGAGCGAGGCCGCGATGACTGACCGCACCCTCCGAGGCGGAGCGTGGAGCGACGCCGATCTCGACCTCGAGGGCGATCGCGCGCTCCTGGCCGCCGCCCTCGGCGCCGTCGACGCCCCGGCGGAGCTGCCGCCGATCGAGGGGATCCTCGCCGTCGCCACGGCGCGGCGCCGCGCGCGCACGCTCTCCCGCCGCCGCACCGTCGCGAGCGCCGCGGTCGCGCTCGGCCTCGCGGCCGCCGCCCTCGCCTACGCCCGCACCCGCGATCGGGATCACGCGATCGCGCGGCCCGATCCCGCCGCGGTCACGGCGGCGGCGAGCGCCGCGCCCGCCGCCCCCGATCCGCGCTCCTCGTCGGGCGACGACGAGCCGACGTGCACGCCCTACGAGCGGATGCCGGCGCCGATGTCCGAGTGCCCGGCCCTCGCGTCCGGGCGCTGCGAGGTCGACGACCGCCGCTGAAGCGGCGGCGCCGAGCCCCTCCCTCCGAGCTCGCCTCGCACGGGCGCGACGACGTCGCCCGCGCCCCCTCCCTCGCCGTCCGCCGCCCGAGCTCGCTCGCGCGGCCCGTTGCCGTACACCCCTGCCTGGAGCCCCGTCCATGAAATACGTGTATTTTCTCCTCATCGCCACCGTCGCCGGCTGCGCCTCGCCCCGCGACGGCGAGCCGGTCGGCGCCGCCGAGGGCGCCGCCGGCGCCGCCGAGCGCTGCGAGAGCTGCAAGAGCGGCAAGCACCACGAGGACGACCCCGCCGAGCGCGTCTCCGTCACCCCGGCTCCGGGCGCGCTCACGATCGGGAGCGCGCGCGCCGCCCACGAGATCGTCGTCTTCACCGACCTCGACTGCCCCTATTGCCAGAAGCTCCACGGGACGCTCGGCGAGGTCGCCGGCAGCGACGTGCGGGTCGTGGTCCGCCACAACCCCCTGCCCTTCCACGGCGAGGAGGCGCGCGACGCGGCCCGCGCCGCGATCGCCGCGACGCGCCTCGGCAAGGGCGACGCCTTCCTGCGCGCCTGGTTCGGATCCGACGGCCCCGCGCGCCTCGAGACCGCCGCCATCAAGGCCGGGATCTCGCCCGAGGAGCTGTCGCGCGTCATGCGCACGCCGGAGGTCGAGCGCGCGCTCGAGGCCGACGTCGCGGAGGCGAAGCGGCTCGGGGTCCGGGGCACGCCCACGTTCTTCGTCGACGGCCGCCGCACGACCGGCGCCCGATCGCGCGAGGCGATCGCCGCGAAGCTCGCCGGCGGCTGACGACTGAAGGAGATCGCGCGACGACCGTTCCCTCTCCCTGACGGGGCCGAGCCGGCGAGACCGACGCCGGCTCGGCCTCGAAACAGCGCGGGAGTGCCGTCGTGCGTACCTGGAAGACCCTCACCTTCGTCGGAACCTTCGTCGCCTGCGGAGCGGTGTCGATCGCCGCCCACGCGACCGCCGCCCACGACTCGAGCCCGGGCCCGGTGAGCGGCTGGACCCAGGTGCGCTACAACACCTGCCGGACGACGTCGCAGTGGCGCCAGTGGGCGACCGAGCGCTGCCAGAAGAACAAGAAGGAGAAGGTCCTGAAGGACCTCATCCCGTTCCACGGCAGCGAGTGCTCGGGCGGCTTCGCCGGGACCGCGGCCGGGTGGACCGGCATCGACTACCGGTGCGAGGTGCGCTGAGCGCGCCCCGTCAGTTGCCTTCCCAGCGGAGGCTCTCGCCGGTGACGCGGGCGATCTGCTGCTGGTTCTGGCCCTGCGGGTTCGACGTGTAGAGGCCGCCGCGGGTGGAGAAGAACGCGACCACGCGGCCGTCGGGGGAGCACGCCGGGTAGGTGTTGCCGCCCTGGTCCTGGGTGAGCCGCTTCATGCTCGCCGCTGATCCGCCGGGGTCGACGCTGAAGACGTCCCAGGTGCCGCTGTCGCGGCCCATGAAGAGGATCTTCAGGCCCTCCGGATCGTTGCAGAATACAGGGGCCATGTTGTAGGTGCCGCGCGACGAGACGCGCTTGCCGTCGACGAAGATCTGGGGCGAGCCGCCCTGGTTCGACACGTAGGCGAGCTGGCCGCCGGGGCCGAACGCCGGGTGGGTGTTGAGGCCGCCCTTCGTCACCTTGGTGAGGCCCGAGCCGTCGGGCGCGCCGACGTAGATGTCGCTCTGCCCGTTCTGCGACACCACCACCGCCATCTTGGAGCCGCCGAACGCGACGCCGAAGACGAGGCCCGCGCTCTTCATCACCGGCACGGGGCTGCCGATCTTGAAGAGGGAGTAGCTGCCGTCGGCGAGGCCCGCGGCGTAGTACACGCCGCCGGGGCCGACCGCGGGGGCGAGGGCGACGTTGGACGCGGCCGGGAGGCGGCCGACGTTCTGGCCGTCGCTGTCGATGGTGAAGATGCCCTTCTGGCCGCGCCCGGTCGTGGCGCTGAAGACGAGGCGGGTGCCGAAGGAGCCGGCGCTCCCGGTGAACCACTTGATGACCTCGTTGACGAACTGGTGGGTGGCGCCGCGCACGCCCGCCGGGGGGACGTCGTACTCCTTCTTGAGCACGGCCTCGGCCCCGCGCGACACGACGTACAGGCGCAGATCGAGGTGGACGTTCGCCCCCCGCGGCGACGAGGTGCCCTTGACCACGCCCTCGGCGCCGACGTTGCGCCACGACGCGGGGTCGATGAGCTGCCCCTCCTTGTCGAGGTTCGCGGTGAAGCTCTTCGGATCGAGCACCTGGAAGAGGCTCGAGAGCACGAAGTCGCGGCTCGCGGTCTCGGAGACCGCGCCCGCGGCGTCGCCCGCCACCGGCGCGACCGCGATCTTGAAGAGCGAGCGCGTGCCGCCCGACACGAAGACCTGCGTCGGGGTGCCCTTGGGATCGGTGGTGGGCAGCGCCGCCGCCGCCGAGCCCGCCGGCTGCTGGGCGACCGCCGGCATGGCGAACGCGAGGGCGCCGAGCACGGCGGGCACGGCGGCCAGCGCGGCGAACGAGAGTGCCTTTCGAAAGCGAGTCACTTGCATCGCGACGCGTCTCCGTCGTGGGCCCCCGAGAGCATCAAGATCAGCGTCCGGCCCTTGTAGAGCGCGGCCACGTCGGGCGGCGGCTCGGGCAGGACCACGTGGTCGTCGCGGAGCTTCTGGAGCATCGAGCGCGCCGAGTCGTCGAAGAGATCGTTGCCGCTCCTCCGGACCGGGTCTTCCTTGACGTACCAAATGCCCATGCGCGTGGTGATGTTCACCTGAAACGACACACAAAGTCGATTGGCTTCGCCCTGGGAGATCGTGGTCGGGAAGGTCCAGCGGTCGTGGAAGAACTTCCCGAGGAGCGCGGCGTACGCGTCGCCCGCGCGCACCTTGCTCGGATCGGTCTCGGTGCCGCCGTCGACCCCGCCGAGGTGGCCGATCTCGGGGCGGTCCTTGCCCGCGTCCTCGGCGAACGGATCGTTCTGCGCGTTCAGGCGGAGGTCCCCCTCGGCCGCGACCGGAGGCGCGCCGGCGTCGAGGGTCTTCTTCTTCGGATCCTCGCGCGAGGCGCGCACCTCGTTCTTGGGCGCGGTGCGCGCGCGCGGGACGAAGCGGTCGGGCATCTTCGTCGGGTCGAGCGGCTTGCCCAGCTTGAGGAGCGTGGCGGCGACGAAGGGGCGCTCGACGAGCGGCTTCTCCTCCACCGTCGGCGGCGGAGGCCGCACCGCGCGCATCACGAGCGGCGCGATGAAGAGGAAGTGGAGCACGATCGTGAAGACGACCCCGAGGACGATCTCGTCCGTTTCGTACCGGGGGGGCTTCACCTTGGCGATCATCGCTCGGGGGTTCGACGGAGGAGCGGGGGCGGTTATTTGACGGCCAGCGGATCGGTGATCATCCCGAGCTTGTCGACGCCGGCGGCGCGGGCGGCGGCCATGACGCGCAACACCGCGCCGTATTTGACGTTTTCGTCGGCCTGCACGTAGGCCTCCTTCTCCTCGCGGAGGCGGGCGTTCGCGCCGAGCTTCTCCTCGACGGCCCCCGTGATCTCGTCCTTGCCGAGGAAGACGTGCTCGTCGGCGGTGATGATGATGAGGAGCTTCGAGTCGTCGGCCTGCATCGGCGAGCTCTTGGCCTTGGGCAGCTCGACCTGGACGCCGGTGGTGAGGAGCGGCGCCGTCACCATGAAGATGACGAGGAGGACGAGCATGACGTCGATGAACGGCGTCACGTTGATCTCGGTCATGCCGGAGAGCTTGCCCCGGCGCCCCGACTTCATCGAGAACGCCACGTCAGATCCCCCCGAGCCGCGCGCGCGCGGCGACGTCCTCGGCGAAGCCCTCCATGATGTCGGCGATCTGCCCCACCCGGCGGACGAAGTAGTTGTACGCCATGACGGCGGGGATCGCGGCGACGAGGCCGACGGCGGTGGCGATGAGCGCCTCGGCGATCTTGGGCGCGACGACGGGGAGGTTCGCGCTCTGCTGGTTCCCGATCGACAGGAACGCGTCCATGATCCCCCACACCGTGCCGAAGAGGCCGATGAAGGGCGCCGTCGACCCGATGGTGCCGAGCAGGCTCATCCAGCTCTCGAGGTGGCTCACCTCGAGCGCCGCGGCCCGCCGCGTCGACGCCGCGACGTGGGTGGACTGGGGCTCGGTGAGCTGCACGCGCTGGCCCCCCGTGACCCGCATCATCTCGTCGTAGCCGACCGCGAAGATGCGCGCGAACGGCGAGCCGCGGAACGACGCGAGGCCTTGCTGCGCGAGGTTCTGCATCGACCCCGCCGCCTCGAACGCCTTCATGAAGCGCTCGGAGTCCTGCCGCGCGCGCGCGACGTGCAGCGCCTTGGCGGCGATCACGAGCCAGCACATGACCGAGAAGAGCACGAGCACGAGCATCACGATCTTCACCGGCAGCGTCGCTTGGAGGACGAGCTGGATCGGATCGAGGTGCAGCGCCTCCCCACCCCCGGCCGGACCCTGGGGCGCGCCGCCCGGCCCGGCCTGTAGGACACCGCCCACATGCGCGTAGAGCACCTTCTCCATGGCGACCTTTATCCCCCTCCCGGCCTGGCCTCGCAAGCCCAAGATCACGCTCGTGATCCGGGCGCGAGCCGCCCGGCCGCCGGGAGGGAATACCGGCGACCCCCTCCGGGTTGTCACCGCCGGACCCGCCATGACGCGCTTCGCTCTCTCGATCGCGCCGAGCCTCCTTTCACACGCGCGCGCGGCCCACCCGCTCCTCGCGCTCGCGTCTCTGGCGGCGCTCCTCCTCCCGTGCGCGGGATGCGTCGTCGAGGACACGGGCAACGACACGCGCGTCGAGCTCCAGGAGATGGACAACCTCGGGTACCGATGCGGCGGCCCGCTCACCTCGTGGACCGTCACCGCGCGCGAGACGCGGGAGCAGGCGACGGCCGGCTGCGAGCAGCCCGTCCTCTTCGTCGACCTCGCCCCGAACCGCACGTACACGTTCGACGTCGAGGGGTTCGCGGGCAAGGACCTCTGCTGGCAGGGCAGCTGCCAGGTCTTCGCCGAGGGGGGTCACACCACCGTGGCCGACTGCCGGAGCGCCATCCGGCCGCTCTGCACCTTCCGCTGACCCCTACTTTCGTACTAAGAGCGGCGGCGTGGCTGTCTCCCCCGCGTCGCGGCTCCTCGGTCCCGTCGCCCTCACCGCGCTGGTCGCGGGCGGGGGCTGCTCCGGCCTGAGCTCGAGCAACACGACGACCGGCTTCAGCCCCGAGACCGGCATCATCATCCGCGCCGACGCGCTCGTCCGCGACTTCGGCTGCGGCTCGCGGAGCGGGCAGGTCTTCAAATACGCGGCCACCGTCTACGACTCCGACCGCAAGATCGTCGTCCCGCGCACGCGCTTCGACTGCTTCGCCGACGCCACCTTCACGAACCTCAAGGCGTCGCAGAGCGAGAGCCTGCGCTTCGTGCTCGAGGTGTTCGCGTTCGACGCCGCCGGCGTCGCCGCCATCGACGCCGCCGGAGGCTCCGACGACGCGCTCCTCCGCAACACCGCGTGGGGGACGAGCTGCGAGGCGACCCAACAGCAGGACGTGGCGGTGCTGGCGGTGTGCAAGCCGCTCACCCCGACCGCGCGCCTCACGCTCGACACGAAGAGCTTCGCCGCCAAGGTCACCGATCCGAAGGTCGAGCCGCCGCCGCCGTTCACCTGCGGCGCTGACTTCGCGAGCGTCACCGTCGTCGCGACCCACCCCACCCTCGGCGACAAGTACACCAACGCGCCGCCGAGCAAGCCGAACGGCACCGAGTGCCCGGCGTCCCCGGTGCTGCGCGTGCTCTCGGCCGAGACCTACCAGGTCACGGTGAGCTTGATCGACAAGGCCGGTCGGGCCTTCCGCACCGGGAAGTGCTCGGTCTACGCCAAGCCTGGCGAAGACTCGCCCATCGTCTGTCCGCCGCTCTGAGCCGAGGTCGGGAAGGGGCTGTAGGGATGCGCGCGGGGGAGCGGTACGAAGGGCCCATCACGCTCGTCATCGAGCGGGGCGCGAAGATCTCGAGCGCGCGCCGGGTCGAGCACCGCCCCGCCGTGGTCTTGGCCCTCGGCTCGAGCGTCGTCGACCTCGCGTTCGGCGACGACACCGCGCGGCTCGACCGTTCGTGCGTCGTGCTCGTCCCCGCCCGCGTCGCGTTCCGGGTGGTCACGGTGAGCCCGGTGACGGAGCTCCTCACCCTCGCCCTCGGGGACGCGGTCCTCGAGAGCGCGTGCGCGGAGTATCGGCCGCACGTCGACGCCGCGCTCTTCGCCGACGTCCTGTCGCGCGCGACGACGTTGCCCCGCACCCGCTGGGTCGACGAGATCGCGCAGCGCTACCTCTTCGAGCGCGCGGTGTGCGAGAAGCACAGAAGCCGCGCCGCGAGGTTCCTCGAGACCGAGATCGCCAAGGAGATCTACTTCCTCGGCAAGGAGCATCTCGAAGAGCACACCCGCGACAGCGTCGTGCGCACCGCCGCCAGCCTCGCCGAGGAGGGGCGCCGGCTCATCGAGGCCCGCCTCTTCGAGCCGCTCCGCGTCGGCGCGCTCGCCCGCTCGTGCCACGTGAGCGAGTCGACGCTCCTGCGCGCGTTCCGGGCCGAGATCGGCGTCGCTCCCGGCACGTACCTGCGCGAGCGCCGCCTCGACGAGGCGCTGCTCCTCCTCGAGTCGGGCGAGCTCACGGCGTCCGAGGTGGCGGCGAAGGTCGGCTACGCGGACCTCGCGGCGTTCACGGTGGCGTTCCAGCGCCGCTTCGGCGTCCCGCCGTCGGCGACGCGCAAGCTGGCGCGCCGGGCCCTCGCGGGGCGCCTCCCGCCCGCGGGCGAGCCCCCCACGTTGACGGAATCTCACAAGACGTTGACGGGATCTCGAAAAGCGGGGCGCGCCGGGCGTGGTACACCCAGCGCTCGATGACGCGCTCGATCCTCCGACACGGGTGGCTCCTCTTCGCCTCGGCCGCGCTCGCCTGCGGCGAGGGCGCGGCGTCGAGCGCCGGTCCGGCCGACGTGCCGCCGAACGCGAGCCCCCCGTCCTCGTCCCCCGCCCCCGCCGGCGACGCGGGAGCGGACGGCGCGGCGCTGCCTCGGTTGCCGGGCCCCGGATACGGCGCCGAGGTCGACCCCGCGGGCGGCGTGACCTTCCGCGTCTGGGCCCCGCACGCGAGCGCGGCCGCCGTCACCGGCGACTTCCCCGAGCGCGCGGCGCCGATGAAGCTCGGCGAGGGCGGCGTGTTCGAGGCCCGCGTCCCCGGCGCTCGCGCCGGGAGCCTCTACGCGTTCACCCTCGACACGCCGAAGGGCAAGCTCACCCGCACCGATCCGTTCTGCCGCGAGATCGGCCCCGACCCCCAGACGTGCCGCGTGATCGACCCGAACGCGTTCGCGTGGAAGACGACGGGCTTCGTGCGGCCGACGCGCGAGCGCGCGGTCGTCTACGAGATGCACGTGGGGAGCTTCACCGAGGCCGGCACCTTCGCCGCGGCGAGGGCCCGGCTGCCGGAGCTCGCCGATCTCGGGGTGAACGTCGTCGAGCTCATGCCGGTGCACGCCTTCGGGAGCGGCCCGCGGAGCTGGGGCTACAACCCGCAGCTCTGGCTCGCGCCGAAGCCCGCCTACGGCAGCGCGGACGAGCTCCGCGCCTTCGTCGACGAGGCGCACCGCCTCGGCGTCGCGGTGTGGATCGACATCGTGGTCAACCACGCCGACGGCTGGAGGCAGGCGCCCCTGCGCTGCTTCGACGGCCACTGCCCCGACGACTCCGCGGGCGTGTACTTCTTCGGGGCTGGCCCGTACGCGTCGACGCCCTGGGGCCCCCGCCCGGACTTCACCCAGCCGGTGGTGAAGAAGATGCTCCTCGCGTCGGCCGAGCAGTGGCTCGTCGAGTACCGCGGCGACGGCTTCCGGTGGGACTCGGTGTCGAACGTCCGCGCCATCGACGGCCAGGGCACGACGCCGGGCGGCAAGGAGCTCGTCGTCGACGCGAACCTGCGCACCCGCGCCCTCGGCGCCACCAGCGTCGCCGAGGACCTCAAGGGTTGGGACGGAATCACCAAGCCGATCAAGGACGGCGGCCTCGGCTTCGACGCGCAGTGGGACGGCTTCGGCTACGACGTCGTCCGCATGCTCGAGAGCCCCGTCGACGACGCGCGCGACGTCGGCGTCGTCACCCGCGGTCTCACCGGCGGCTACGCCGGCGATCCGTACGCGCGGCTCCTGTGGATCGAGAACCACGACACCGTGGGCAACGGCGGCAAGCGGCTCCCGAACCGCATCGACACGGGCGACGGCGAGAGCCTCGCCGCCCGCCGGAGGTCGATGCTCGGGGCGGTGCTCCTCCTCACCACCCCCGGGGTGCCGATGCTCTTCATGGGGCAAGAGGCGCTCGCCCAGGGCACCTTCTCGAGCCCGGCCCAGGTGCTCCCGCCGGCCACCGCGGCGGGCGACCACATGCGTGCATTCTACAAAGACATGGTGCACCTCCGGCGCACCCTCCCCGGGCTCGCGCAGCCGGCCGTCGAGATCGTGCACGTCAACGAGCCGGGCAAGGTCGTCGGCTACCGCCGCGGCGACGTGATGGTGGTGGTGAACCTGCGCAACAAGGCCTACACGCGCTACGACGTGGGCGTCCCCTCGGCGGGCCCGTGGAAGGTCGCGCTCGACACCAACCGCAAGGCGTACGGCGACGATCTCGGCGACGGCAAGCTCGGCGCGATCGACGCGCTCGCCCAGGCCAAAGACGGAAAGCCGTACACGCTCCCGCTCGAGCTCGGGCCGTACTCGGCGATGGTGCTCACGCGCTGAACCGACCCTTGCGGTAACGTCGCGCTGTCGTTATCGTTTTCGGTGATGCAGGGTGAAGCGCCGGTCGCCTTCGGGGGATTTCCGCGGCCGGGTCGCGCGCTCCGCGTCGTGCTCGGCGTCATCGCGGCGGTGTCGGTCGCCGGCGCGATCGTCTTCAACTGGGCGCCTGGCGGGGCCGCCGGCGCGGAGATCTTCGAGAAGCTCACCTTCTCCCCGCACGAGGTCCTCGCGGGTCAGGTGTGGCGGCCCTTCACCGCGGCGCTCCTCACGAGCCCCCGCGGCATCGGCCACATCCTCTTCACGCTGATCGGCCTCTACTTCCTCTCGACCGATCTCGAGAAGCGGTGGGGCCCGGGGCGCTTCTTGCGCTTCCTCGGCGTCTCGGCCCTCCTCGGCTGGGCCGTCGCTCTGGCGGTGGACCTCCTGCCCCTCGCCTACCCGATCTTCCACCGCGACCACCTCTTCGGCGCGAGCGCGGCCATCACCGCGACCGCCATCGCCTGGTCGCGCGAGAACGCGAACATGCGGGTCCGCCTGTTCTTCGTTCTCCCGGTGAGCGGCCGCTACCTCTTGTGGGTCACGATCGGCTTCTGCGTGCTCAACGTCGTCTACTTCCAAGAGGTGTCCGAGGGCGCGATCGCCCCCTTCGGCGGGGTGTTGGCGGGGCTCCTCCTGTCGGGGCAGCCCTCGCTCGCGCGGCGGGCGTGGCTCACGCTCAAGCTCGCGCTCCTGCGGCGCCAGCGGTCGGGGCTCTCCGCCGAGGAGATCCTCCGCGGCGGCGACGACGAGGGATCGGGCGCGAGCTCGGCGGCGCGCCGCCGGCGGCCCGGCGCCCCGCCGCTCCGGGTCGTCTCCGGCGGGCTGGACGACGAGCTCAAGAAGCGCAAGGTCCCGAAGGACAAGCGCTACCTCAACTGATCGCTCCGACGCGCGCGCGCTCGCGGCTCTCTCCGCCTCAGGCGCGCCCGCGGCTCACGCCGGTCGTGATGCCGCCAGCGATGAGGTGCGCCATGCGCAGCGGCTCCGGGAGGTTGCCGTGGAGCGTGGTCGCGCGGAGGAGCTCGCGCGCCCCGTCCTTGTCGATGCCCACGCGCTGCACCCACACCGCCCCGACCTT
This sequence comes from Myxococcales bacterium, assembly GCA_016794325.1. Classification (GTDB taxonomy): domain Bacteria; phylum Myxococcota_A; class Polyangia; order Polyangiales; family Polyangiaceae; genus SXNL01. The sequence goes on from JAEUKG010000777.1 coordinate 20,191, forward strand.
CTCCATCTCCCCCGCCGACAGGATCAGCGACCACTTGCGGGCGCCGCCCCGGCGGTGGCCGAGCGCGCGCTGCATCGCGGGATAGTCGGGCAGGCGCCGGGCGACGGCGATGACGGGCACGCCGAGCGCGGCGTGGAGCGCGTGTACGTCCACGACGTTGAAGCCGGCGACGGCGATGCCCTGCAAGAAGACGGCGCGCACGTGCTGGGCGAACTGGCCCCGCTCCACCATCCGCACCATGACCTCGGTGGAGTTCCGGCCGTCGCGGCGGACCCGATCCGAGAGGATGCCGTCGACGCGGGTGCGGGAGCACACGACCCCCACGAGGCGCACGTCGCCGCGGTGGTCGCGGTCGAAGGGCGCGTCGTCGAAGCCGATGACGTTGGGGGTGGGGCGGCGGTGGCGGCTCACGATGTTGGTCTCGATACCACACCCATGCTACCTCGGGAGCGTGGGCCCCGATCGCACCGCCCCTCTCGGCGTCTTCGACTCCGGCCTCGGAGGCCTGACGGTGGTGCGCGCGCTGCGGGCGACGCTCCCCCACGAGGACATCGTCTACCTCGGCGACACCGCCCGCGTCCCCTACGGGACCCGGAGCAAAGACACCGTCGTCCGCTACGCGTCGGCGTGCGCTCGCCACCTCGTGGGGCGGGGCGTGAAGGCGATCGTGATCGCGTGCAACACCGTGAGCGCCGTCGCGCCGGAGCGGCTGCGGGCCGAGCTCGACCTGCCGGTGCTCGAGGTCATCGGCCCCGGCGCCCGGGCGGCGGTGGCGGCGTCGCGCACCGGGCGCATCGGCATCCTCGCCACCGCCGGCACCGTGGCCTCGGGCGCCTACCCGCGCGCGGTGGCGGCGGCGTCGACGCGCGCCGAGACGGTGAGCCAGGCGGCCCCGCTCCTCGTCCCCCTCGCCGAGGAGGGCTGGATCACGGGCCAGGTGCCGGAGCTCGTCGTCCGCCGCTACGTCGAGCCGCTCGCCCTCGCCGACGTCGACGTCGTCGTGCTCGGCTGCACCCACTATCCCATCCTCCGCGACGTGATCGAAGATGTGGTGCGCGAGCGCATCGGCCCGCACGCGCGGGTGGTCGACAGCGCGAACACGATCGCCGAGACCGTCGCCTCGTTCCTCCAGACCCGCGCCATCGATCGCCCCGCCTCGGAGGGCCTCGGCGCGGTGAAGCTCCTCGCCACCGACGTGCCGCGCGCCTTCGAGGAGCAGGCCTCGCGGTTCCTCGGCGAGGCCACGAGCGGCGTCGAGGTCGTCGACCTCTAGGGTGTGTCGCACGGTCTTCCCGTGCCCATGCCCGTGCCCGTGCCCGTGCCCGACCGGGCCCGACCGGAAGTTGTTGGATCACTGCGCGTCGTGCTTTCCATCGGGACGGCGGCGTTTGGGTCCCTCGGGCACGGGCACGGGCACGGGCACGGGCACGGGCGAGAGGCGAGCCTGCGCCCTCGCAGTCCGGGCGCTCGCCGCGCCGCGCGAGTTGCGCAACGGCCCGCTGCGCTCGGTGCGCAACCACGCCGCTGGGGAACGCAATGATTTCAAGAGCTTGATGGCGGCGCGCCGCTTGCAAAGTGGGTGCACATGCTCCGCAAGCCCACCCTCACGCTCCTCGCCGCCGGCGCCGCTCTCGGCTTCTCGACCGGCGCGCGCGCCGACGAGACGTCGACCGCGCAGGCCATGTTCGACTACCGCATCGGCTACCAAGCCGACCGCCGCGAGACCGACGCCCAGCGCCTCCGGCGCGAGGCCGACTACGCGACGAACCTCGCGCACCAGGACTTCATGCAGCGCTCGCTGACCGGCGGCCAGAGCGCGATGACGAGCATCTTCCTCCGCTACGCCTATCTCTTCCGGAACAACGTCACCCACTACACGACCGACTCGTTCGGCAACCCCTACGGCGCGGAGTGGAACCTCCCCATCGGCCGCTACCGAGGCGAGAACCTCGTCGGCGTCCGCGTCGAGAGCCAGAGCGGCGAGGGTTGGCAGCAGACGCAGCGCGCGATCATCCCCGGCCGCTTCAACCTCCGGAGCAACTCGGGCGGCTGGAGCTTCGAGCCCGCCGGCGCCGGCATCCTCCAGCGGCGGTGGGACATGAACCGCTTCGACGTGCAGTACACGCCGAGGACGGACACCTCGCCCGGCCACTACGACGAGACGTGCGACGTCGTCCTGCGCTACCGCTTCTCGTCGCAGTCGAGCGGGCTCGAGCTCCACGAACGCGGCATGCCGCGGACGTGCAGCTACCGCCACACCACGTACACCGACATCCCCGACGGCTCGCACCTGAGCGCGGAGACGTGCCGCCAGAACGCGGTGATCTACTGCTCGAACGAGCTCCCGGTGCCCACCGCCTTCTGGTCCACCGAGGGCCAGGTCGCGCTCGACACGTCGAGCCCGAAGTCCCCGAAGATGATCTACCCCGACGGTCGCGTCGTCGAGCTGTCGGAGGCGCCGGGCGGCTACGAGCCGTTCAACGCCGGGCTCAACGACCAGAGCTCGGGGCTCGACAACCGCCCCGACCGCCTCTACCGCGTCGACCGCAGCGTCGACCGCCTCGGCAACGTCACGCGCTACGAATACGCGTCGCCGTGGGTCAACGCGGTCGTCGATCCGCTCGGACGCCGCACCACCTACGAGCGCGACCGCGCGGGCCGCGTGACGAGGATCGTCACGCCAGGGGCGGGCGGGCGCCCCGCGGCGTGGGACCTCACCTGGTCGGAGCTCACCTGGGACGTGAACGACGTCTTCCCCAAGACGTGCGGGCCGTACTTCGAGTTCTCGGAGGAGTTCTTGACCCGCCCTGGCGCCGGAAGCTGTGTCGGTCGATACACCACGCTCACCCGCGCCAAGGCGCCCGACGGGCGGACGTGGGACTTCGGCTACGACCTCGACCCGTACGCGCCGGGCAAGAAGAGCTACGGCAACCTCACCTGGGTGAGGACCGGCGACGGCGCCGAGACCGTGTTCACCTACGGCAAGGCCGGCGAGCCGACGTTCGTGCCGATCTCCGCGACGAGCAACGGCGCCGGCGATCTCACCTTCCCCGGGCTCGTCGAGAGCCGCCCGGTCGAGCGCCGTGACTACCCGAACGGCGGCGCCCGGACCGGCGCCGCGCCCCTCGTGACCCGCTTCATCCACGAGACCGACGCCGTCGTCCGCGGCGCGGCGGCGCGCGAGCTCCGCTGGTTGAAGACGATCTTCCCCGACGGATCTTCGTCGCGCGTCGCCACCCTCCACGGCCTCACGAACGTCCACTACACCGGCTTCCCGCTCGAGGGCCGGGTCGTGGCCGAGGAGCGCCGGTCCGCGAAGGGCGATCTCCTCGAGGCCACGTATTTCGGGCAGACCGGCGCCGTCCCCGACGGCTCCGCCGTCGGCACCCTCTTCCTCTCCGCCGAAGACGACGGGAGCCAAGAGCCCCTCGATCCGCGGCAAGACAAGATCGTGCACGTCACCGACGGCGTCACGTGGACGGAGGCGTTCACCTACGGCGTCCTCGACATCGCCGCCGACCGGGGGAGGAAGCGCACCAGCGGGAACGTCGTCGTGCGGACCATCCACCCCGGCGCCACCACCCAGAGCCCGCCGGTCGTCACCTACCGCACCTCGTACGCGTCGCGGCCCGATCTCCTCGCGCGGAA
>JAEUKG010000191.1 GCA_016794325.1 Myxococcales bacterium
AGACCGCGTCCGAGGAGGACATCGTGAAGGCGACGCGCGATCGCTTCGTCGATCTCGCGAAGGGCGCCGCCTACGAGGGCTCGCGCGCGTTCGCGGCCGCGGCCTACGGCGACGCCTGCGCCGATCTCCTCTGGGCGGCGCGCGAGCGCGTCGCCGACGCGAGCCCGCCGTGGCACATGTCGGTCGCGCCGCTGCGGGTCGCGACCGCGGTGCTGCAGATCCGCGAGGCCGTCCGCTGCCTCGCCCGCGTGCCGCGCTTCGACGCCCTCGTGCGCGAGGTCTACACCGCCGAGCTCGGCGAGCGCGAGGGCCTCGCCCTCGCCGATCTCGTCGTGTCGCTCGTGGCGGCCGTGCCGGGCGACGAGAGCCGGCCGGCGTCGGTGCCGCCGCCGCCGCCGCCCCCCGCCGCGTCCGCGCGCTCGGTGCCGCCGCCGCCGCCGCCGGTCTCGGCCTCGCCGGAGACGCTGCCGCCGCGCGACGTCGCGTTCCCGCCGCCGCCGCTCGCGGCCGCCGCCGCCGACGCCGCGGCCGAGCCGCCTCCGGTCCGCGCGCAGTCCGTGTCCGCCCCGTCGTGGTTCCCGCCCGCGCCGTCGGCCTGGGCCGCGCCGCCGCTCGAGACGTCGCCGCTCGTCGACATCGTGAGGGGGGCGCTCTTGCAGCGGTTCCTCGGAGTGCACGAGTGGGAGGGCGTCACCTACTTCGGCCGCGAGCGCTTCGAGTGCCTCCTCACCGCGCTCGTCGTCGTCGGCGATCTCGATCCGCTCGACGCCCACGACCTCGCCGCCCTCGCCGAGCGCACAGGGTACGACTTTGCCGCGTTCTGCCGTGGAATTGGCACTGGTCAAATGTCCCGTAAGGAGTCATCCTTGCGCTGAGGGATGGCGCGAACCATCATCGTCGGCGACGTTCACGGCTGCTCCGAAGAGCTGTCTCGGCTCCTCGATCGGCTGCGCTTCGCGTCGGGCGACCGCCTCGTCTTCGTGGGCGATCTCGTCGCCCGCGGCCCCGACTCGCTCGGCGTGCTCGACATCGCGAGGCAGACGGGCGCGATCATCGTCCGCGGCAACCACGAGCACAAGCTCGTGACCTGGCGCGCCGCCCGCGCCGCGTGGCTCCGCGGCGCGACGGCCAAGGAGCCCATCGGCCGCATGCACCGCGACATCGCTCGGGCGATGCGGCCCGTCGACTGGACCCTCCTCTCCACCTCGCCCTTCCGCTGCGACCTCCCCGAGCACGGGATCTGCGTCGTGCACGGAGGCGTGCTCCCCGGCGTCCCCATCGAGGAGCAAGACCCGGAGACCCTCATGCGCCTTCGCACCGTTCAAGTCCGCGCGCGAGTCCGAGGGCAAGTCCGAGGGCACGTCGGAGGGCGCGTCGGCGGCCGCGACGGCCGCACGACCGAGGTGCTCTGGGGGCGCTTCTACACGGGCGGCCCCCACGTCGTGTTCGGGCACAACGCCGCGCCCGGCCTCCAGCTCCACCCCGCGGCCACCGGGCTCGACACCGGCTGCGTCTACGGCGGGCGCCTCACCGCGATGGTCCTCGACGCGGGCGAGCGCGTCCCCCGCTCGATCGAGGCGCGCCGCCGCGTCCTCGTGTCGGAGGCCGCGCGTCGCGTGTATTTCGACTTCACCCGCTTCACCCGCTTCGCCCGCGCAGCCCGAAACGTCGCCTGAGGCGCGCCGCCTGGTTGTGCTACCGTGGCGGGCATGTTGGGCCAAGCGAAGGGGTGGATCCGGCTCGGGGCGATCGTGATGATCGCGTGCAGTCTACACGTTGCCCTGGTGGCCCTCCCCGGGGTGAGCTTCGGGGTCGCGATGGCGCAGCCCGGCAAGCCCGGCGCGCCCCCCCAGCAGCAGGACCTCGTCGCGCGCGGCCAGGCCCTCTTCGAGGACCAGCAATACGAGGAGTCGGTGCAGACGCTGTCGGCGGCGCTCCTGCGGCCCAGCAACACCAAGGCGCAGAAGATCGAGATCTACCGCCTGCTCGCCCTCAACTACATCACCCTGAACCGCAAAGAAGAGGCGGAGAGCGCCGTCCGCGGCCTGCTCGTCATCGAGCCCGAATACCAGCTCCCGCCCAGCGAGTCGCCGCGGTTCCGCGACTTCTTCACCGCCGTCCGCTCGAAGTGGGAGGGCGAGGGCCGGCCCGGCATCGTCAAGGAGACCGAGCCGCCGAAGCCGATCACCCTGCGCCACAGCTCGCCGTCGCAGGTCGAGCCCGGCGCGACGGTCGAGCTGTCGACGCGCCTCGAGGACCCCGACCACCGCATCACCCAGGTCCGCCTGTACTACCGCACCGGATCCAAGGGGAAGTTCGAGGAGATCGACGCGCCCATCGACGCGGGTCGCGCGCGGGCGACGATCCCCGGCACCTCGGTCAAGCCGCCCCTCGTCGAGTACTACTTCCAGGGCTTCGACAAGGGAGGCCTCCCGGTCGTGAGCCGCGGCGACGCGAGCGCCCCGCTCCGCATCGCCGTCCCGGAGCCGAGCAAGGGCTGGGTGCTCCCGGTCGCGATCGGCGGCGGCGTGCTCGCCGCGGCGGCCGTCGTCGGCGGGCTCGCGCTCGCCGGCGTGTTCAAGGGAAGCGGCGGCGCGGGCCCTGGCCCCGGCCCCGGGGGCGGCCGCTCCACCGTCAGCGTCTCCATCACCGAGTGAGGCACGGATCGATGGAGGCGAGCGAGCCGCGCTTTCCGTTCGTCCTCGTCGACGTCGCGCCCGACGAGGTCGCGGTGATGATCGACGTCTTCTTCGAGCTCGGCGCGCAGGGCGTCGAGGAGCGCGATCAGTCGACCCTCCAGAAGGGAGCGGCGGCCGAGGTCGTCACGCTCGTCGCGAGCTTCGAGAGCCGCGAGGCCGCCGACGCCGCGCTCGAGTCGCTGGACGACGACCTCCACCCCCGCATCGAGGAGGTGGTGGGCGACGGCTGGCGCGACGCGTGGAAGGCGCATTTCAAGCCGTTTTCGCTGGCGCCCGGCCTCGTGGTGCGTCCGCCGTGGGAGGCGTACGAGGCCAAGCCCGGCGAGATCGTCCTCGAGCTCGAGCCGGGGCGCGCGTTCGGCACCGGCCTCCACGAGACGACGCGCCTCGTCGCCCGCGCGCTCGCCGAGCGGGCCGAGGAGCTCCGCGGCGCCGTGGCGCTCGACGTCGGCACCGGCAGCGGCATCCTCGCCTTGGTCGCGCTCTCGCTCGGCGCGTCGCGCGTCGTCGCGATCGACAACGACCCCGACTGCATCGGCGTGGTCGTCGAGAACGCCGAGCGCAACGGGCTCGCCGACCGCGTCGCCGCGAGCACCACCGACGTCGCCGACGTCGCCGAGCAGTTCCCGGTGGTGGTCGCGAACATCGAGGCGCGGGTGCTCGTGCCGATGGCGCCTGCGCTCGGCCCCCGGGTCCGCCCCGGCGGCCTCCTCGTCCTGTCGGGCATCCTCGACGGCCAGGAGGCCGACGTGCGCGCGGCGTACGAGGGCTTCGATCACGTCCGCGACGACCGCCAGGGCGAGTGGGTCGGGGTCGTGCTCCGGAAGCGCGGCGGCTGATGCTCCGGAGGGCCCCGCTGCGAGGGCTCCGCGCCGGCGAGGTGGTCGTCCCCGCGGCGACCGACCACTACCTCACCCGCGTCCTCAGGCTCTCCGAGGGCGACCGGGTGGAGCTCTTCGATCCCGAGGTCGGCGTCGCCGCGATCGCCACCCTCGGCCCCAGCACCGAAGGCAGGCTCGTGGTGCGCGTCGGCGAGCCGACGCCCGCGCCCACGCCCGCCGTCGCGTGCACGCTGATCTACGCGCTCTCGAAGGGCGACAAGGTCGATGCGGTCGTGCGCGACGCGACCGAGCTCGGCGCCGCCGCCGTCGTCGTCGCCGTCACCGAGCGCTCGGTGATCCGCCTCGACGAGGCGCGCTCGCGTGAGCGGCTCGCGCGCTGGGAGCGGGTCGCGAGCGAGGCCTCGCGCCAGTGCGGGCGGGCGGCGGCGCCCGCCGTCCGCGGGCCGCTCGCGCTCGCCGACGCGCTCGCCTCCGTCGACGCGGGCGCGACGCGGGTGGCGCTCTCGCCGCACGCGACCGCCCCGCTCGGGCCCATCCTCGCCGACGTCGTCCGCGCCCGCGGCGCGCTGGCGCTCGCGGTCGGCCCCGAGGGAGGCTTCTCCGATCGCGAGATGCGCGAGCTCGCCGAGGGCGGCTTCGTCGCCGCGAGGCTCGGCGCTTCGGTCCTGCGCACCGAGACCGTGGCCGCGGCCGCGCTCGGCGCGCTGCGCGTCTACGAGGAGTGAGCGGGGGCGCGCCCGCCGCTCACGCAGCCTTCTGCACGCGCGCGAGGCGGCGCTTGCGCGCGGGCGCGTAGGGGACCATCAGCCGGAGGACGGCGAGGGTCGCCATCTCGAGCTCGGGGGCGGCGCCGGCCTGGCAGTCGACCGGCACCTCGACGTCGAAGCCGAGCTGCATCGCGTCGGTCGCGGTCGCCTTGAGCTGGATCTCGGTCGCGCAGCCGGTGAGCACCAGCGAGTCGACGCGGAGCTCGTCGAGCACGGCCTCGAGGTCGGTCTCGAAGAACGAGCTGTAGCTCGGCTTGCGCACGACGCGGTCGCCGGGCATCGGCGCGAGCTCGGGCCACGGCTCGTCGCCGCCCGTGCCCTTGATCGCGTGCGCGCCCCACGCGTCGAGATCGGCGTCGTCGGCCTCGTGTTGATCGAGGACGAAGACCACGGGTACGCCGCGCCGGCGCGCGTCGTCGAGGCGCGCGCGGAGCGCGGGGACGATCTCCCGCGCGCGCGGCACCTCGAGCGGGCACCCCGGCTCGAGGTGATCGCGGATCATGTCGACGACGACGATCGCCTCGCGCCGCGCGCGCCGCGTGGTGGACGCGAGGATGCGGTCGCGGAGATCCGCGGGCGCGCGATCGGGCTCCTCGAGCATGCCGAGGACGGCGATGGTGCGGCGCGCGGCCGCCATCGCCGCGCGCAGCGGCTCCGGCTGCGTCGACGCGAAGACGTCCTCGAGCCGCTCGGGGCGGCCCACCATGAGAAAGGCGAGGGCTTCCGCGAGGAGCTCTTCGTCGGGGGTGGGTTGGTCGTCGTCGCGCATGTCGTCAATCCTGGTCCGGGGTGGTCTAACTCATGGAGGCTCTTGGTGATTACGCGCGACGGGCGCGGCCGGATCGACGCCCGGCGCCGTTGGACCGACGCGCGCGCAAGCGGCGGAAATCCATGCCGAAACCGGCGGCGGCGCCCACACCGCCCCACCCGCGGGGATCCGGGATATCCTCGGCGTGTGCCGCACGTCGCCCCCATCTTCCAGTTCAACAGCCAGCGCCGCGCCATCGTCGACGAAGTGGTGGAGCGCGTCTGCTCGGCGATCCGCGATCCTCTGCACACGCTGAACGACGCCGCCTACCAGGAGATCAAGCGCCTGCAGCGGGGCGGCGGCCCCGAATACGCGGAGTGGCGCTCGCTCGCGCGGCACCTCGGCCGCATGTCCGACTCGGAGCACCGCGCCAAGCTCGAGGACTACGCGCGAAAGTACGCGTGGGACGTCGCCGGCAACTTCGATCCGCGCGTCTACAAGTTCGCGTCCCGCGCGATGGCGCCGCTCCTCGGCGCGCTGATGTCGCCGCGGGCGACGGTCCGGAACCTCCCCGGCTCGTTCGACCTCACCGCGCTCGACGGGCGCGTGCTCGTGCAGGGCCCCCGCGAGCACATCAAGAAGCTCGCCGAGATCGGCACGATCGTCTTCGTCCCCACCCACCTGTCGAACCTCGACTCGGTGGTGTTCGGCTTCGCGCTCGAGCGCGCGGGGCTCCCGCCGGCGACCTACGGCGCCGGCAAGAACCTCTTCACCAACCCGGTGCTGAGCTACTTCATGCACAACCTCGGCGCGTACCGCGTCGACCGGCGGCTCCGGCACACGCTCTACAAGGACGTCCTCAAGGCGTATTCGTGCGTGCTCATCGAGCGCGGCTACCACAGCCTGTTCTTCCCGGGCGGGACGCGGTCGCGCTCGGGCGGCGTCGAGCGCAAGCTCAAGCTCGGCCTCGCCGGCACCGCGGTCGAGGCCTTCGCGCGGACGGCCGAGGAGGGGCGCCCGCGCAAGGTCTTCTTCGTGCCCGCGACCATCAACTACCAGCTCACGCTCGAGGCCGAGACGCTGGTCGACGACTTCCTCCAGGAGGAGGGCAAGGCGCGGTACATCATCGAAGACGACGAGTCGACGCGGGTGGGGCGGGTCGCCTCGTTCATGCAGAAGCTCCTCGGGCTCGACGGCGCGTGCGTCGTCCGCTTCTCGCGGCCGCTCGACTGCTTCGGCAACTACGTCGACGACGAGGGGCGCTCGCACGACGCCCGCGGTCGCGTGGTGGACGCGGTGAGCTACGTGGTGGGGCGCGCGGGGCGCCCGTGCCGCGACGGCGCGCGCGACGCGGAGTACACCCGCGAGCTCGGCGACCGCGTCGTCGACGGCTTCAAGCGCGACACGGTGATCATGGCCACCCACGTCGTCGCCGCCTGCGCGTTCGACAAGCTCTCCCGGAGCGTCGGCCGGGGCGACATCTTCGCGATGCTCCGCCACCGCGACGACGTCTCGGTCTCCCGGGCCGAGCTCGCCGAGGACGTCGACAAGCTCGTGGCGCGCGCCCACGTCCTCGAAGAAAAGGGCGAGATCGTCATCGGCCCCGCCTTGAAGAGCAAATCGGGGGCGGCCATCATCGACGACGCCCTCAAGGCGTTCGCCGGCTACCATACCCACGAGGTCTTGACCCCCCGGGGATCCGACCTGGTCCTTTACGACACGCGGCTTCTCTTCTACTACCAGAACCGGCTCGCCGCTCACGGCTTGGCGTTCGACGCCATCGCACCCAAACCGCGCGCCCGCGCCTCCTGACAACCACTCGCATCCATCCCCATCGTCGCCGCCGCGAGGTCGCTCGAGCGGCGCGTCGAACCCACCTCGTCGGAGCGCGCGCTCGTCCGTCCCACGGCGCTCCTCGACACCCCCCGCGGACGCGAGGTCCAACAACCTCGTGACCTACCCATGAGCACCGACACCCCCGCCAACCCGGCCGACACCAACTCCACCGCCGCCGACGCTCCCGCCGCGGCCCCTCCCGAGTCCGCGCCCGCCGCGCCCGCGCCCGCCGAAGCGGCTCCCCCCGCCGCGGCCGCGTCGACGACCGACGCCGCGCACGACGACGGCGCCGAGGGCGACGACGCCGAGGGCGGCGCCGAAGAGGGCGAGGCCACCGAGGCCGGCGCCGCGGAGGGCGCCGAAGGCAAGCCGAAGAAGCGCCGCCGGCGCCGCCGCAAGAAGAAGCCGGCCGGGGCCGAGGGCGCCGCGCCCGCGGCCGCCGAGGGCGCCGAGGGCGCCGCGCCCGCGGAGGGCGGCGACAAGCCCGAGGGCGGTGAGCCCCGCCGCGAGCGTCGCGAGAAGAAGGAGCGCGAGGAGCGCGAGCCGCCGCCGTTCAAGCTCGGCGACGTCGTGTTCGGCAAGGTCCTCGAGGTCACCGAGGACGTCCTCATGATCGACCTGTCGGGCAAGGCCAAGGCGATCTTCGATCTCCGCGAGCTCTTGATCGCCGAGGACGAAGAGGAAGGCCCCGACGACGACGAGCACGAGCACGAGCACGACGACAAGGCGGAGGCCGGCGAGGCCGCGCCCGCCGAGGGGGCCGGCGAGGCCGCGCCCGCGGCCGACGCTTCGCCCGACGCCGCCGCGCGCGCGGTCGCGGAGGCGGTGTCGGCGGTGGCCGAGGCCATGACCGAGGCGGTCGCGGTCGCGGTCGCCGACGCCGTCATCTCGGCGTCGGGTGCCGCTCCCGAGAGCGCCCCCGAGGCCGCGCCCGCCGAGGCGCCGGCCGAGGCACCCGCCGAGGCCGCGCCCGCGGCCGACGCCCCCAAGGACCCGAAGCTCCCGCGCGTGATCCTCGAGCCGGGCGCGCCCTTCGTCGGCGTCGTCCACAACGATGGCGCGCGCGGCGGCTGCGTGGTGCTCACCCACCACCCGAAGCGCGTGAAGCGCGCGAAGCCGGTGGTCGCGGCCGCCTTCCGCGACAAGACGCTCGTGTGGGGCATCGTCACGGGCGTCATCAAGGGCGGCGTCGAGGTCGACGTCGAGGGCCTCCGCGCCTTCGCGCCGGCGTCGCACATGGACCTGCGCATGGGCGCGCAGCTCCACCATCTGGTGGGCAAGCGCCTCGCGTTCGCCGTCACGACCTACGCCAAGCGCGGGCGCGACGTGGTGCTCTCGCGCCGCGCGATGCTGGAGGCCGACGCCAAGGCGCACCGCGAGGAGGCGCTCGCCAAGCTCGAGATGGGCTCGGTAGTGGACGGCGTCGTCCGCACGGTGGTGCAGTTCGGCGCGTTCGTGGACGTCGGCGGCGTGGAGGGGCTCGTCCCGCTCTCCGAGATGAGCC
>JAEUKG010000256.1 GCA_016794325.1 Myxococcales bacterium
TGACCGCGGCCGTCGGCGGCGGCTCGACGGGCGCGTCGCCCGACGGCGCCGGCGGATCCGGGAGCGTGAGGGTGCGGACCTCCGCCGAGCGCCGCCGGGCGGGCGCGGTCGCGGTCGCGAGGAGCGCGGCGCCAGCCACGCCGACGACGCCGAGGACGACTACCGCCGCCGCGATCGGCCACGCGCGTTGCGAGCGCGTGCGCTCGCGCGGCTCCACGCGGGGAGGCGGCGCGCGGGGAGCGTCCGGCGGCGGGCGCGCCGCGATCGCCGCCGCCGACGGCTGCCGCGCGCCCTCGGGCAGGGCGCGGAGGAACGCGTCCGCCGACTCGAAGCGGGCGGCGGGATCGGCGGAGAGCGCTCGATCGACCGCCGCCGCGATCTCCGGCGGGACCTCGGGCGCGACGTCGCCGAGCCGCGGCGGCGCGCCGGCTCGGATCTGCACGATGAGGTCGACGCCGGTCCCCTCGTACGGCGAGCGCCCCGCCAGCATCTCGAACAGGATAGCCCCGACCGCGTAGACGTCCGACGCACGCCCCGGCTCGAGGCCGCGCAGGAGCTCGGGGGCCATGTAGCGCACCGTGCCGAGCAGCTCGCCCGTCTCGGTGAGGCGCGTGGCGTCGGTGAGCCGCGCGACGCCGAAATCGAGCAGCTTGGCCTCGCCGCGCGCGGTGACGAAGACGTTGCCGGGCTTGAGATCGCGGTGGAGCACGCCGAGGCCGTGCGCCGCCTCGAGCGCCGCGAGGAGGTCACGCGCCAGCGCGACCGCCTCCGCCACCGGGAGCCGACCCGCGCCCATCCGCTGCCGGAGGCTCTCGCCAGCCAGGTGCTCCATCACCAAGACGAGCTGCCCGTCGACCTCCACGAGATCGAAGATCCGCACGACCCCGGGGTGGGCGAGCTTGGCGAGGGCGAGCGCCTCGCGGCGGAAGCGCTGCACCGCCACGGCGTCCCGCGTGAGGTCCTCGTGCATGACCTTGAGCGCGACCTCGCGCCCCAGCGACGGGTCGAGCGCGAGGTAGACGGCCCCCATGCCGCCCTGGCCGAGCGGCGCCCGGACCTCGAAGCGGCCGATCGTCTGCCCGGGGGTGAGCACGCCTCATGATCGCACGATTCGCTCACGCGCACCCTCGGACGAGAGCTCGGTCGCTCGTGTCGCGCGCCGGCTCGGCCCCGACGGCCCCCGGAGCCCCGCGCGGAGCAGCCGCACGACTCAGCGCACGAGCGACGCGGCGAAGGCGGCGACGTCCTTGGGGTCGGCGCTCGCCTTCGAGCCGCTGTACTGCGAGCTGATCGACGACTCGCACACGGGCATCTTGGCGGGGATCGTGCGGCGCTGGACGAGGCGGCCGGTCTTGCGCTCGTAGACGCGGACCTCGGCGTCGTAGGCGACGTTCGTGATCGTGACCCGCTTCCCGCTCCGCTCGCCGACGTACGTGCCGCAGTCGAGGCTGCGCACGGGGAGCGCGCCCTCGATCGCGACGAGCTCGAGCTCCGAGACCTTGCCCTTGCCGAGGAGCGTCGCCTCGGAATCCCCCTTGGGATAGAAGGCGACGACGCGCGACGGCCCCACGGCGCTCGGCTCGCCGGCGAAGCGAACGGGGCTCTTCTCCGCGTCCTTGAGCCGCTTCTTGAGCGCCCAGCCGCCGGCGCGGATCGGGACGGCGCGGCTCTCGGAGACCCCGTCCGGGCTCGTGACCTTCACGGTGACGGAGGGCGGCGCGTCGAGCGGGCTCGCGAGCAGCGACTTCGGCTGCTCGAAGGTGATCCCCTGCCCGTTCGCGCTGCCGAAGCCGGCGAGGGTCGCGCGCTTCCCTGCGACCTCGACCTTGGTCCCCTTGGGACCCTCGAAGATCATCGTGACGGAGCCGGTCTCGAGATCGACGTGGGGGTCGGTGAGGCAGAGCCGCTCCGTCGACGAGCAGATCCCGGATCGGACGTGCGGCCCGAGCGCCTTGCGCTCGACCTCGACCTCGGTCTCGTACTCGACCGATTTCATGCGGGCGCCGAGCGTGTTCGCGAGGCCCGCGACCTTGACCTTCACCTTGCTCTTGCCGACGGGGAAGTCCCCCGCCGGGAAGTACACTCGGCCACCGCGCGCCGGTCCGAGCGGCGTCTTGCCCGCCACCTCTAGGCCGACCACGGCGATCTTGGGACCGCCGGCCGTCAGCTCGATCACGTCGACCATCGGCGCCGACGCGTCGCCGTCGACGAGGCTCGCCTGCGTGACCTTGGCCTGCACCGTGGGCTTGAACTTGGTGCACCCGGTCGATCCGAGCGCCCCGACCACGACCGCGCCGACCACCACGAGGCTCCCGAGCTTGTTCATCCCCGCAGGTTTTGCAGGATGCATACCACCACGCCCGCCTGAAAATCGCAGCGATTTCCTGAACCGCGCGGGGGGCGCCCCCGGGCGCGCCCGCTCGTCCCCCTCCTGGCTCGCCCGCATCCGCGTCCCCATCCGCGGGCGCGTCCGCGTCCCCGTCCGCGCCCGCGTCCCCGCCCGCGTGCTCGTCCTCGTCCTCGTCCCTCGTGCGTCCGCCACTCCTTCGCGCCCCCCAGCGCCTCGACGCGAGTGACGCCGCGCACCATTCATGCTCTCGTGACCCACCGATGGAAATCCGCTGCGAGACCGAGACCCCCGGCGAGCTGGCTCAGCGCGTGACGGCGGGCCCCCACCACCTCCGGATCGACGTGCCCGAGCCGCTCTTCGGCAAGGGCTCGGCGCCCGACCCCCACGACCTCTTCGACGCCGCGCTGGCGGGCTGCAAGGCGACCACAGCCCACTGGTACGCCCGCACGAAGGGTATCCCGCTCGAGAGGGTCGAGGTCCACGTCGAGCGCAAAGACGACGAGGAGCGCAAGGGCGTGTACGTCCTCCGGGTGCGCCTCGCCTTCCACGGGCCGCTCACCGAGGAGCAGCGCCAGAAGCTCCACGACGTGGTCGGGCGCTGCCCGATCCACAAGCTGATGACGACGACCGAGGTGCGGGTCGAGACGGCGCCGCTCGAGCCCTCGGGCTCGGCCGCGCCCTGATCGCGATCACGGCGGCGGTCGCGGGCTGGAAGACGAGCGTCTCGACCGGGCGCGACATCGCCGAGCCGCCGCGGCGCGCCGGCTCGGATCTGCACGATGAGGTCGACGCCGGTCGCCTCGTACGGCGAGCGCCCGCGAGCACCTCGAACAGGATAGCCCCGACCGCGTAGACGTCCGACGCGCGCCCCGGCTCGAGGCCGCGCAGGAGCTCGGGGGCCATGTACCGCACCGTGCCGACGGATCGAACGCGGCGTAGACGGCCCCCATGCCGCCCTCGCCCCAGCGGCGCCCGGACCTCGAAGCGGCCGATCCCCCATGATCGCACGGATCGCCGCGGCGCCTCGCGACGACCCGATCTCTCGCGGCGTCGACCCGCCCGGGGGCGTCAGCCCTGCAGGAGGCGCGCGACGCGCGCGTCGTAGTCGTCGGCGAGGCGGTGCAGCGCGGCGACGCAGTCGCCCTCGAACGTGGGCCCGTGCATGGTCGCGAGCGCCTTGGGCTCGAGCGCCGCGAGCTTGCGGATCGTGCGCCCCGTGACCGGCGAGATCGCGCTGCCGGCGAAGAGATCCTCGGCCTGGATGGCGGCGTCGACGAAGCCTGCGTCGCCGGTGAGCGCCGGGCCGTCGCCGGCCTGCGTGAAGAGATCGCCGCAGAGGAGCGTGCGCGTCGTCTCCTCGAAGAGCACGCGCGACTCCCAGTTGTGCGGCACCTGCGGCGTGTCGACGTGTCGGACCCGCTTGCCGCCGAGGTCGATCACCTCGCCGTCGGCGAGCGGGCGCGGGGGGCGATCGCAGAGGTCGTTCAGCGAGACCATGCAGCCGACCACGCCGTGGGCGACCACCGCGTCGGGCGCCGCCGCGAGCAGCTCGTTCATCGCCCCGCACTCGTCCGACTCGACGTGCCCGAACGTCACGAAGCGGAGCTTCGCGAGCGGCAGCACCGCGGAGATGGCCTGCGAGACGATTGGGAACATCTTCCTCGGCCCGGTGTGGAAGAGCAGCGGCTGATCCGCCAGCACCAGGAACTGGTTGAACGTGAAGCCCCCCGGCGCCACGTCGGGGACGCAGGTGGAGAAGCGGTAGATGCCGGGCGCGATCTCGGTCGTGTTCGTCTTCACGACGCCTCCTCGAGGAGCTCGGGGTCGGCGGGGACCGGGGCGGAGGGGCCCCCGGCGTCGCGCCCGATCGTCTCGGGGAAGAAGCGCGCGCGCATGCGCTCGGTGTACGCCATGAGGTTCGGCAGCGAGCGCGCGTGCGCGAAGAGCGGGTTGTCCCCCTCGACGTAGGCGGAGACGCCGAGGAACCCGAAGACGCACGCGTCGATGGTGCGCGGGGCGTCGCCGAGCCAGTACGGCTTGTCCCCCAGGTAGGCGCTCGCGGCGTCGAGATCGGCCTTGCCCATCGCGATGATCGTCGAGTGGTCGTGGCGGCCGAGGCCGCGGGCGTGGAGCTGCTTCGCGAGCTGCCCGAGGAACATCCTGCGCACGAGGGGGCGCAGGACGAAGGGGAAGCCGCGGAGCGCCTCCTCGAGGCGGGCGGCGCCGCCGACCCCGAAGAAGAGCTCGTGCTCGAAGGCCTGGTGGTAGTGCTCCTCGAAGGTGCGGTGCCACGCCGTCGCGATCGCGCGGTCGCGCGCGGAGAGCCCCTCGTCCGGATCCCTCCCGTACTTCTCCCGGAGGTGGTCGATGATGAGCTCGGAGTCGCCCATGCGGAGGTCGCCGTCGACGATCCACGGCGTCTTCCCCTTGGGGCCCTTGCGCGTGTCGTTCTCGACCTTCACCGCGTAGCGGAGGCCCGCCATCCGCAGCCAGGTCTCGAGCTTGAGCGGGAACGGCGCGGCCGACGAAAAGGGGATCCCCCATCCCGGCCCCACCACCCACAGCTCCAGGTCTCCTCGTTGCTCGATCGCCGCCATGCGTCCCTCCTTCAAGAGGAGGCGTAGCATGAGTTTCGACCAATGGTAGAATTTATTTACCGTTGGTCATATTTTCGCTTTCGGGTCATATTCCTCCCGTGACCTCCGCCGCGAAGAAGAAGAAGCCGGCCCGGGCGCGGCCGCCGGAGCGCGGCGAGCCCGAGCCCCC
Source organism: Myxococcales bacterium (assembly GCA_016794325.1). Classification (GTDB taxonomy): domain Bacteria; phylum Myxococcota_A; class Polyangia; order Polyangiales; family Polyangiaceae; genus SXNL01. The sequence goes on from JAEUKG010000256.1 coordinate 5,117, forward strand.
GCGCGAGGCGCGCCGCGAGCGCAAGCGCACGCTCGCGAGGGAGGAGATCCTCGAGGCGACGCGGCGCGTGATCGCCAAGAAGGGGATGCCGATCACGCTCGACGCGGTCGCGAAGGAGGTCGGCCTGACAAAGGCCGCGCTCTACTACTACTACCGGTCGAAGGACGCGCTGATGTTCGAGCTCGTCTACCGGATCTTCGAGCGCGACACGCACCTCGTGGGCGCCGCCGTCGCGGCGCAGAGGAGCGGGAAGGACGCGCTCGCGGCGCTGCTCCGCACGATCATCTCCGGCTACGCGCAGAGCATGGACGACTTCCGCCTCGTCTTCCTCCAGGGCCAGGTCGCCGGCCCCGAGGCGATGAAGATGCTGCCCGAGTACTTCGAGCGCATCCGCCCGCTCAACGGCGTGATGTACGGGGGCACGACGCAGAAGCTCGAGGAGGACCTCGGCGGCCACGAGACCCGCTCCGGCGTACCACCGCGAAGGCTCGCCTTCCTCGCGCACATGGCGGCGATCGGCGTGCTCACGATGAAGGGGATGGTCGAGAGCGTCGGCGATCCGCTCCTCTACAGCGACGAGACGCTGATCGACGACCTGAGCCGCATCTTCGCGGTCGCCGCCGAGAAGCGCCGCTGACGCGCCGGCGATGCGCACCCGCAGGAGGGGCACTGTGGCTCGGAGACGTGGACGTGGCGAGAGCAACGAGAGCAGGGCGCGAGCATGACAGGTGATGACACCGCGGCTCAGGGACCGGTGACGGTCGCGGGCTGGAAGACGACCGTCTCGACGGCCTCGCCCTCGGTCCGCTTGTCGAGCGCCGGGAGCCCGTACTCGAGGATCCACGCGTCCCCGTAGGAGAAGCGGCGCACCCCCTCGACGAGGGTGACGTTGCGCCGGTAGTCCACGCCCGCGTTGAACGACGTGAGCCACGACACGAAGCCGGGGCGAGCCGAGCCGGCGACGTCGATGCGCGCGCAGCGCGCGACCACGGTGTCGAGCGTCTCCACGCCGGGCTTCACGTTCACGCCCGAGAACGACACCGGCTGGCACTGCTGGAGCGTGTACTTGCGGAGCACCTCGCCGCCCGCCCCGCGCAGCTCGACGGTGATCGTCTTGCGGGCGTCCAGCCCCTGGAGCGCGGTCGCGCGCCACGCCGCGATGGCGGCTGGCGCCGGGCGACGGACGCCGAACGTGACGTTGCCGATCGAGGGCGTCCCCGGGCGATATTGCTTCACGCTCGGGTCCGCGCTGGGCATCGAGAGCTTGCCCACCTTGATCCCGTCGGTGCTCATCGTCACCACGGCGTCGCCGAGATCGGTGACGAAGCGCGCCGACGACGCGCCCGGGATCGGCCCCTTGAGCGTGACCGGCTCCCACTCGCGCGGCCCCACCGAAGTCTGCACGAGCTTGTCGGTGCCGGTCACCACCGCGGCGGCGGCGTTGAAGACGACGCCTCCGCCCTCGGCGGTGCGCCACGTGAGGTCGTCGACGGCGTTCTTGCCGGCCGTGTCGAGCCGCACCGTGGGCGCGCCCTTCACGAGCTGGCCGCTCGCCGAGACGGAGACGAGCAGCGCGCACGCACCAACCACCGAGCCGAGCGTCCTCTTCATCGCGGCACCTCGACCTCTCAGGTAAGGCCGAATTCGACGACGTAAACCCCCGTCGTCGTTGAAGAATCCGGCAATCGGTGCGCGCCCGCGCGAGCCGTGCGCGAGGCGGTTCGCGAGGCGAACGGCGCGCCGAGCGCGCGCCGTTCTTGCGCCGACGCCTCCGTTCAGCCGCGAGAGCTCCGAGCTATCGCCTCGCGGAGCGCGGCCGCGCGGCGCGTCGCCCACGCCTCGAAGCGCTCCGCCCCCGGGTGACGTCGCCGCGTGTCGTCGAGGTCGTCCTGCCGCGAGGGGACGAAGCGGCGCGTGAAGTCGAACATCGCCGCGAGATCCGCCGCGCCCGGGAACCCGAACGACGCGAACACGTCGCGCGGGATCGGCTGGTACTCCACTGGCTCGCCGAGCGCGCGCGCCATCGCCGCAGCGTACTTCTCGCAGGCGAGCTCGTCGCCGACGACGCCGACCGTCCGGCCCGAGGGCTCCTCCCCTCCCTCGAGCACCGACGCGACCACGGGGCCGACGTCCTCGACCGAGACCGCCGCGAGCGGCGCGTCGCCCTGCGGGAAGCCGAACACGGCCACGCCGCGCGCGTCCTTGCGAGGCGCGAACCACGAAAGGAAGTTCTCGTAGTAGAACGCGACGTGGACGAACGTGACCGGCGCGCCCGAGGCCCGGGCGTGACCTTCGATGGCGCGCTTGGTCTCGAGGTGCGGCACCGAGATCGCTCCTCCGCTCACGACCTCGGCGGACGCGAGGGTCGAGAGCACGAGGTGCACGCGGCGATCGCGACACGCGTCGACGAGGTTCTTGCCGTGATCGATCTCCCGGGCGAAGTGCTCCCAGTAGTTCGTGAGGCCGAACACCGCGTCGACGCCGGCCACGGCCTCGCGCGTCGCGGCGGCGTCGCCGAGGTCGCCGCGGACGACGACGGCGCCGAGCTCGCGGAGCGCCGCGCCCGCGTCGCTCTCCGGGCGTCGCGTGAGCGCGACCACCTCGTGGCCGGCGGCGCGGAGCGCGCGCGCGACGCTCCCTCCCTGGAGGCCCGTCGCTCCCGTCACCAGGACCTTCACGACGCACCCCCGAGGGCGGCGTCGAGCGCGTCGTACTTCGGCGGAGACAGGATCTGGCGCGCGAGCTCCATCACCCCCGCGAACACCGGCGCTGGCGCGGTGGCGCGCACTCCGCCGAGGAGCTCGAGCTGCTCGTCGAGATCGATCGCCGGCAGCATCAGGCTCAAGAACGAGCCCATCGTGTCCGGCGGGATCGACGCGACCAGGCGGGCGTGGATCTCGAGGAGCTCGGCGTCGGTCGCGGCCGACCAGAACGCCGGCATGGCCTCGAGCTCCTCGACGAGCATGTGCTGGGAGTAGCGCACGACGAAGCTCGCGAGCTCGCGGTAGGCCCTCCGCCTGTCGTCGGCGTCTCCGCTCGAGGCGGCGCCGTCGACGGCGCGGAGCGCGGCGTCGAACGAGCCCTCGAGGAGCACGTGGTCCCGATCGATGCGCTCGACGAGCTTGGCGTCGATCTCGCACAGGCGCGGGTGGAGGAAGCGAGCCTCGTGGCCCGCGTGCTCGTCGAGCACGAGCTCGACCGAGCGTAGGCGGCCGGCGATCGCTCGCCAGTCGCTCGGGGTGCGGGCGGTGCCGGCCTCGGCCACGAGGAGGGCGAGCTCGCGGCGAAGGGCCTTGTGGATCACTGCGTAGAAGTCGTGGCGCATGGGCGCTCCTTTCGTCCGAGCGCTACGCCGGAGGGCGCCGCGCCGATCGCTCCGACTCGGGTCACGGATCCTTCACATTTCCTTCACCCCCGCCGGCGCCTTCTCGGCGCATCCGCACGCGCGTATCGTGGGTCGGTGGACCTCGCGGTACCCGACTGGATCTTCCACAACGACGTCCTCGTGCTCGCCGCCACCGCGGACTCCACCGGCGCCCTCGAGATCACGCGGTCGATCGGCGCCCGGCGCACGGGCGCCGACCGGATCCGCATCTACCTGCCCGTCCCGGAGAGCCTGCACTTCCTGAACCTCGCCGCCGACCTCGGGCGCGTCTCGATCGTGTGCGGCCGGCCGCGCGACTACCGATCGATCCAGCTCAAGGCCGAGGGCGCGCGACCGGTCGCGACCACCGCCGAGGACGCCGCGGCCGTCGCGCGCTACCGCGCCGAGCTGGGGCCCGCGCTCGAGGGCGCGGGCATCCCTTCCGAGATATGGGACCAGCTCATCTCGCGCGAGGTCGTCACGGTCGAGGCGCGCCTCTCGTCGTCGTGGGAGCAGACGCCGGGCGCGAACGCGGGGACGAGGCTCGACGGAGGCGCGGGGTGAGCTGGACGCTCCAGGCGATCAAGGGCGCGCTCGAGGGCGTGTTCCCGTCGACCTTGGCGACCACCGGCCGCGACGGCACCGTCAACCTCGTCTTCGTCTCTCAGGTCCACCACGTGGACGACGACCACGTGGCGTTCAGCGAGCAGTTCCTCAAGCGGACGCTCGACAACCTGATCGCCAACCCGCGCGCCCAGGCGTTCGTCGTCGACCCCACCACCGCGCGCCAGTTCCGCGTCGACCTCGCGTACGTCCGGCGCGAGACCGAGGGCCCGACCGTGACGCGGATGCGCGCCAAGCTCGAGGGCATCGCGCGCGCCACCGGGATGGCCGACGTGTTCGCCCTGCGAGCGGCGGTCGTCTGCCGCGTCACCGGCATCCGCCCGGTCGGCGTGAGCGCCGCGCCCGGGCCCGAGCGAGCTCGCCCCACGCGCGTCCCCGCAGCTCGTCACCTCGGCGACGTCGCCGACGCGATTGCGAGCGCCGAGGACCTGGCGGAGCTGACCGAGACGCTCCTCGGCGCGCTCTCGGATCGGCTGGGATACCGCCACGCGGCGCTCTGGCTCCTCGACGACGCGTCCTCGAGCCTGCTCGCCGTCGGCAGCCGCGGCTTCCCCGAGTCGGGCATCGGCGGCGAGATCGCGCTCGGCGACAGCCTCGTCGGTCAGTGCGCCGCCACGCGCGTGCCCATTCGCATCAGCGCGCTCTCGCGCGAGCGCACCTACGCGCGCGCGGCGCGAGCGGGGGCGCGGGACATCGCGCCGCCGGGTCTGCCCGACGCCGAGAGCTTCCTGGCGGTGCCGCTCGTCGCCAAGAGGCGCGCGCTGGGCGTGCTCGTGGTCGAGAGCCGCACGCGACTCGCCTTCGACGAGGAGGACGAGGCGACCCTCAGGCTCGTCGCGCACCTCGCGGGCGCGTCGATCGCGCTCCTGCACGGCGGCGGCGAAGCCCCGACCGACGCCCCGATCCGGGTGCGCATCTACGAGGAGGACGACAGCGTGTTCGTCGACGACGAGTACGTCGTGAAGGGGACGGCGGGGCGGCTCCTGGGCGTGATGCTGGCGCTCGCGCGCGAGCGTGGCCGCTTCGAGCTCACGAACCGCGAGCTGCGGCTCGACCCGCGGTCGAAGCTCTCGCCCCTGAACGACAACCTCGAAGCACGGCTCCTCTTGCTCCGGAGGCGCCTCGAGGAGCGATCGCCGCGGCTGCGCGTGACCTCCGTCGGGCGCGGCCGGCTCCGGCTCGAGCTGGACGCCGACTTCACCGTGGAGCGGATTCCGAGCGGCGGCGCGTGAGGGGCCCTGCGCGGGGAGCATGCACGGGGCGGTCAGCGGCCGACGCAGTCGGCGGCGAAGGGGTTGTCGGTGCAGTGCATGAGGCCGTACGTGCTCGGGCTGGGCTTGGGGCAGCCCGCGCCCGCGCAGTTGCTGAGGGTCTCGCCGGTGTACCCGCTCGACTGCCCGGTGTACGTCGGAGACGGCCGCGGTACGCACTGGATGGAGACCGTGCCGCCCGGGTAGTCGAACCTCATGTTCCCGGGGCCCGCGTAGACCATTCCGTTCTTCGCGCAGAGCGCCTGGAGGAACTCGTCCGAGCCGTAGGACAGGCACTTGTAGGAGAGCTCGTCCCAGTACTTGCCCTGCTTCGCGCACGCGTCGTCCCACGTCAGGCACTTGCCGTTGCGCGCGTCCCAGACCTTGCCCTGGGCGTTGCAGCCCTTCTGGAAGTCCACCGAGATGAGCGCCGACGTGGCCTCGCCGACCTCCTCGGAGCCGTCGTCGCCCTCGGCGCCGCTCGCGTCGTAGCAACCCGTCGCGAGCGAGAGCGCGAGCGTCGAGAACAGGGCGAGGACCGGGGCGTGGCTACGGGTGAACATGATGGTGCGAGCTCCTCTTCGGGGTTTCGACCGGTCCATCCCGGTCTCGTACGGGTGGAGTGACGCCCCGCGCCGGTGTGAAGCCGCGCGCGTCGTTTTTTTCTCCGGGCCGCTCCCCGCCGGTCGCTCCCCAGCGGCAAACTTGAGCCATTTCAATAACTTGCGAAAAGATCGGTGGGGTCGTCGCTCGCGGGGAGGCCCGTTCGTCGTGGGAGAGAAGGCGGCTCCTGGGCGCCACGCGATCGAGCCCGAGCCGCCGATTTCCGACTAGGAGAAGACCCATGCGCTTCATGACGATGCACAAGAACGACCCGAAGACCGAAGAGGGCCTCCCGCCGCCGCCGGAGCTCGTCGCCAAGATGGGCGCGCTCATCGGCGAATACGCGAGCACCGGCCGCTTCCTCGACGGCGCGGGCCTCCGCGGCAGCGCGACGCGCACGCGCATGATCTTCCGCGACGGGCGGGCGACCGTGAAGCACGGCCCCTACCGCGGCGAGCGCGAGCTGCCCGCGGCGATGCTCCTCCTCAAGGTGAGGACCCGCGACGAGGCCATCGGCTGGGCCGAACGCTACGGCAAGATCCTCGGCGACGGCGAGCTCGAGCTCGGCGCGGTCACCGAGCCGTGGGACCTCGGCATGGCGCCGCGGCCCGCGGATCCGCCGCTGCAGATCCTCATGATCGAGAAGGCCGACGCCGCGACCGAAGGCGAGGGCCGCAGCGCGAAGCAGAAGGCCGACCTCACGCGCCTCCAGACCGAGATGACCAAGGCCGGCGTGCTCGTCCGCACCACCCGACTGCAGCCGAGCTCGAAGGCCAAGCGCCTGCGCTTCACCGAAGGGCGGCTCCAGGTCCTCGACGGGCCCTTCATGGAGAGCAAGGAGCTCCTCGGAGGCTTCGCGGTGCTCGAGCTCGCCGACATGGACGAGGTGGTGGCGATGTCGCACCGCTACGCCGAGATCCTCGGCGGCACGCTGGAGATGGACATCCGCGTCGTCGACACCATGGAGTAGCCACCGCCGCGGGCGGCCCTCGGAGAACCCGAGGGCCCGCTCCGAAATCACGACTGATGGCTTCGCGCGCGGAATACGCAAGGGTTGCACCTGGTTGCGGCCCGGCGTGAACGGCGGGTGTAAGCCGAAGGGGTGACCGAGCGAAGGCTCGCCGCCTTCGTCCAACACCCACCGATGCGCTCCCCCTACCTCCTCGCTTCGCTCTCGGCGGCTTGCCTCCTCTCCCTCGGCGGCCTCGCCTGCACGTCGTCGACCTCCAGCGGTCCCGAGCCCGCCCCCGCTCCGGCGCCGACGTCGTCGAGCCCGGGGCCGGCGCCGACGACGCCCGGGCCGGGCCCGGGCGACGGGACGCTGCGCTTCTCGGAGATCACCGGCTACTGCGCGCGCGAGGCGCTGAGCGGCAACGTCTACTGCTGGGGCCCGCAGGGCATGATCGCCTACCAGTCCGGGCTCGCCTCGCAGGAGCTCGAGGACGCGTTCCCGACGCCGACGAGGCTGCCGCCACGCTCGCTCACCGAGATCGTCGGCGGGGCGGGCTGGGTCTGCGGGCGCGACGTCACCGACGTGTGGTGCATCGGCGACGACTCCGTGACCGCGGCGAGCGGCGTTGCTTCGCCGAACGCGCGCCGAGCGTGGGCCAAGATCAAGCTGCCGACGGGCGTCCTCCTCACGAAGCTCGTGGGCGGCGGGCGCTTCGTGTGCGGCATCGGCGCGCCCAACTCCCCCGAGCGCGCGGCGGTCGGCAAGGTCTACTGCTGGGGCGAGAACAACCGCAGCGAGCTCGGGCGCGGCACGGACACGACGCCCGGCAGCGTGGTCGCGCCCATCGCCGGCGACGGCGTCTACGTCGCGCTCGCGGGCGGCGGCCAGCACGCCTGCGCCACGCGCGAGAACGGCGACGTCGACTGCTGGGGCAGCAACATCGACGGGACCGTCGCCGCGGGAGAGCTCGGCGGCGGCAACGTGTCGCCGGCGCCGCGGCCTCGCGGCCTCACGGTCGACCCGCGCCAAGGCGCGATCCTCCCGGTGTGCGGCATCAAGGTGGGTGGTCAGGCCTTCTGCTGGGGCGACAACTACTACGGGCAGATGGGCGACGGCACGAACACCACCGGCGTGGCGGGGCAGAACTACCGCACGCCGAGCGAGGTGCCGACGCTGCGCTTCAAGGCGATCTCGACGGGCCCGACGATGTGCGGCATCGCCATCGACGACAAGGTGTTCTGCTGGGGCCTCGGCCAGAACGGCAGCCTCGGCAACGGCTCGACGCTCGCGAACCCGGGCGCCGCGAACGGCGACGACGCGCGGCAGAAGACGCCGGCGGCGGTGAGCGTCCCCGCGGGCGTGACGTTCGCGCAGATCACGAACCTGGCGAACGGCAAGTGCGCACGCAGCACCGACAACCGCGTCTACTGCTGGGGCTCGAGCACCCGCTACGAGACCGGCGCCGGAGTCCGCACGGCGATGACGGTGCCGACCGAGCTGCCGCAGCCGGCGGCGAGCCGCGCGATGCCTTGACCGACGAGGGGAGGGCGCGCGAGCGGCCGCGCGCCCTCAGCGGTAGGGCGAGGCGCCCGGCTGGCCCTCGGCCGGGAGCGCGGCGATCAGCATGTGGTCGACGAGCGCCCGGAGCGCGGCATCGTCGAGGAGCCCCTTGGCCGACACACGGAGGCCCCGACGATCGAGGGCGACGACGTCGCAAGACCGGTGGAGCGCGCGCAGCGCCTCGCGCACCGGCGGCGTCAGCCACGCCCGGACGGCCGACGGATCGGGCCCGCGGACCTCGAACGCGCGATCGAACGGCCCGTCGCCGACCGCGATGTCGTGCGCGAGCACCTGGGGGAGCCAGCCGCCGCTGCGCGTGACGGAGATCTCGAAGGGCAGCGGCTCGCGGAGCGCGACCGAGGCGTACGTCCGCGGATCGTGCCCGTCGAGGTCGTATTGCACCTCGACGTGACCTCCTCGGACCTCGGCCGCCGCGCGACCCGATGCGGCGTCGACGGTCGGATCGAGGGGGAGGAGGGCCGCGTCGAGGGTGCGCGCTCGACGCTCTTGCTCCGGAGAGGGCCCGACCTGGCTCTGTCGGGCGGCGATGGCGCGCGCGCAGCCGGCGAGCGCCACCGCGAGGCGATCGACGACGGCTGGATCGAGCGACGGCGACACCGCGACGAGGCATGAGTCGCGGACGACCAAGTCGACGTTCAGCGCGAGCGCCGAGAGCGGCTCGAAGACACCCGGCGCGCCGGCGCCGACGGCGAAGATGCGCGCGGCGTGCTCGGGATCGCGACACTCCGAGAGGGGGCGACGCGAGGCGAGGCCGAGCTGAAGGTCCGCCGGGAGCCTGGCGATCAGGACCGGCGCCGACTCCGCGACGGTGCGATCGGCGACGATGCGCGGGGCCACGAGGACCTCCACGCCGTCGATGACGGCGGCGCGCCACGGGCCGTCCGGCGACGGCGGCCCGATCATCGCGCGGTAGGTGGAGAACCGGTAGTGGACGGCGTCGTCGTGGAGCGGCGACCCCGCGAACCGGGCGTACGGGACGGGCCCCTCGGCGAACGTCGGCGGCGATGGGGCGGCGCCGGCGAGGGTCTGGACGAGCTCGCCGGCGCTGTTCAACACGGACTGGAGGTAGGCGATGGCGGGCTCACGCATGGCTCCACCATCGGCCGCCTCTGGGCTCACGTTGCCCAGCTTCGTGTCGTCGTCGCCCATCGGTCGATGCCCCGTGGCGCGTGATCGTAGCGCTGCCACGTCCCCGCTTCACGGGCGAACGACGACCTTCCAACCGAGCGCGACCTCCCAATGGTGCGCGAGGGGGAGGCCCACCCCCTTGCCCGAGATTTCGACGCCGCCGTCCGGGCTCTTGCGGACGGCAGCCTCGACGCTCTTGCCGTGCTTGTTGGGCCCTCTCGGCCGCGGGCGGCCGAGAGTTGCGTGATTCCCGCCGGAGTCGCCGATGGTCGGCGCGGCGCGCGCGGACGTGCTATCGAGCCCGCATGCGCAAGGCTCCCCTCGCCCTCCCCGCACTCGCACTCTTCGCGGCCTTCTACGCGTGCTCGAGCGACGGCGGAGGCGGCGGCGCGACGGGGGCCGACGCGGGGATCGACGTCGCGACGCCGGGCGTCGACGGCGCGGCTCCCGACGGCGGCGGCTCGTCGAGCTCGGGCGACGGCGGCGCGGACGCCGAAGCGCCGCTCGTGAAGCAGAGCGAGAAGGAGCCCAACAACGGGGCGACCGTCACCGAGGTCAACGCGATGACCCTCCCGGGCGAGATGGCGGGCGCGATCGATCCCGCGAACGACGTCGACATCTTCTCGGTCAACGTCGCGCCCGGCGAATACTACGAGTGGACGCTGACGCCGACCGGGGCGGGCCTCGCGCCGCACCTCACGATCTTCGACACCGCCCCCGGAAGCCTGAACCCGACGCGCCTCGTGGCCGGCACCGCCGGCGGCCCTGCCAGCGTCGCGCACTTCGTCCTGCGCACGGGGTCGTTCGTCGCCGCGGTGCGCGACGCCCGCAACGTGCCCACGCCGAGCGGCCAGGGCGGCCCGACGTTCGGCTACACCCTCGTCGGCCGCAAGAAGGCGCCGAACCTCGTGAAGGTCACGCTGCCGTCGACCAAGTCGGCGACCCTCGCGTCGCTCTCGTCGCTCGACCTCTACACCTTCGACGGCACCGCCGGCGCCGGCTTCGACGTCGTCGTGAAGGCGGCCCG
>JAEUKG010000294.1 GCA_016794325.1 Myxococcales bacterium
CGTCGCAGGGCTGGACGTCGCCCTTGGCCATCCCCACCTGCACCTCGCGGCCCGGGAGGAGCGTGTACTTGTAGAATGCAACCAGATCGGCGCGGTTCGCGTCGACCCACTCGCGGCCCTCGGAGGCGGCGACGTGGTCGAGGTACGCGGCCTCGCTCCCGAACATCGCGGCCATCGGCGAGCCGGCGACGGCGCGCACGGTGACGGGCCCGGCGCGGCGCGTGCCGCGCTTCTTGCCCTCGTAGTCCTGGGCGCCGAAGCCCATCGCGGTGAAGCGCTGGCCGACGTACCGCTCGCCCACCCCGGTCTTGACCAGCTTGGCGGGGGTCACGCCGGCGACGCGCTCCGAGAGCTTGTACACCGCCACGTCGGCGCCGAAGCCGATGAACCCGCCCTCGTTGGGGGCGGTCAGCGTGACGTCTTTGGCCTTCACCACCTTCTTGGGCTTGCTCGCGTCGAAGCCGATCGCGAAGGCCACCGTGCGGTCCTTCACGTACGGCGCCTCGGCGGTGGAGTCCTGGGCGCAGTGCTTGGCGGTGACGACCTCGTCGGGCGAGATCAACGTCCCGGTGCAGAAGGCGTCGAAGGCGCCGGCGGCCATCGGGTCGTCGCCGTAGACCCAGCCGATGGTGCCGACCGCGTCGTAGGCGGCGCTCTTCGCGTCGCTGCCGCCGACGATGGCGCCTTCTCCGTCCGCGTCGTCGGCCACCTCGGACGCGCACCCGCCCCCGAGCGCGGCCAGGACGGCCATGGTCGCTGCGAGGGCGAGGCGTTTCATCGTGTCACTCCGCGCCGTGCTCGTGCGCGCCCTCTTCGTCGCCGACGAAGTCACCCTCGCCTGGCGTGTCGAAGTAGTTCGCGGGGACGTCGCGCGCCGAGTCGTTGCCGCTCGGGCGGGCGAGCTTGGGGAAGTCGCCGGCCTGGTAGTCGCGGCGCTGCGCCGGCGTCAGGCTCTCCATGAAGGTGACGAGCTCCTTGTAGGTCACGCACTTGACCTCGGGCTTGCCGCACACCTCTTTGGCGAAGTCCTTCATCGCGTTCCAGTAGGCCGCGCCGTTCCACTTCGAGAAGTGGTGGCCGATGTGGATCGGGGCGCGGTTGCCGTAGTAGTTGTTCTTGAAGTAGGCGCGGTAGGTGTCGATGGTCTCCTTCTGGTACTTCGCCGCGTTCGCCGCGTCGGGGTTGCCGCGCGAGTGCGCGACGTAGAAGTTGTAGTCCATCGAGAGGGTGTTCTTGCCCGAGCCGACGATCTTGAGCTGCGCGAGCGCCATGTTCCAGACGCCGTTGATCTTCTCGGGCCAGTAGTTCGCCGCCGCCGACTTGCTGGTGTCGTAGGTGTAGTTCTTCTCGGGGAGCGTCTGGAAGAGGCCGGGGCTGTGGCCGAGCTGCGGGGCGCGGAAGCCCACGATGTCGGCTTCCCTCACGCCCGAGAGCGTCTTGACCGCCTTGTTGCCGAAGAAGATCTGGTTGAACTGGGTGAACTCGCTGTCCCAGTCGGCCTTGCTCCAGGAGCTGCCGTCGAAGTGGCCGTTGGCGTGCGACGCCATCTCGTGGCCCTCGGCGGCGGCGAGGTCGACCTGCTCCACGCGGATCTTGATCTCGTCCTCGGTGCCGCCGAAGCCGATGGCGCTCTTGCCCGGGCCGAGGCTGTGGGGGGCGACGTAGATGCTCTTCTTCGCGTTCGGGACGAAGTAGACGCCGCTCATGAAGTAGGTCCACTTCATCGGCTTGCCGCTCGCGTTCATCTCCTTCGCGAACTGCCGCGACTCCTTCCAGAAGTCGAGGTTGTAGGAGCCGTCGAACGCGAGCACGACGAACTGGGGCGGGCGCTTGTCGGTCACCGCGGCGCCGCTCTCGGTGTCGTCGGCTTGCTCGCTGGCGCAGCCAGTCGCGAGCGCGGAGGCGAGGGCGAGGAGGGAGACGGCGGCGAGCTTGAGCGAGCGCGTGTTCATGTCTTCCCCTAGAGCACACAGGATGCCAATGTAGGCAACGCGCTAACCCATTGATTTCATTACAGCGGGGTCGTCCCTGCAAAAGTACACCGTGGTGGGAGTGATCCACCGGTGTCTCCCTCGTGATCGAGGGGATCGCCCGCCGCGCGTCAAGGGTGCAAGACGGGGATTTTGCACCAATACTCGCGTACTTACGCCCTCGACGGCGGCCCCCGATTTCGCTAGAAGAGCACCCGATGTCCGACGAGAAGCTCCCGCCTCCGCCGCCCCCCTCCCACCCTGCCACGCCGTCGCCCCACAAGGTGCCGATCTCGCTGCAGGAGGAGATGCGGACCAGCTACCTCGACTACGCCATGAGCGTCATCATCGGGCGCGCGATCCCCGATGTGCGCGACGGCCTGAAGCCCGTCCACCGCCGCATCCTCTTCTCGGCGTTCGAGCAGAGCCTCCTGCCG
>JAEUKG010000361.1 GCA_016794325.1 Myxococcales bacterium
CACGCTTTGCGACCGGCCCCTCGGGCAGGGTCCGGGTGGCCTCGTCGACGAGGGCGGCGTCGAGCACGAGGGGCAGGAGATCAGGGTCGGGGAAGTACCGGTAGTCGTGCGCCTCCTCCTTGCCCCGGAGCGAAAACGTGCTCCCCGAGGCCTCGTCCCAGCCGCGGGTCTCTTGCGCGATGCGGCCGCCGCCGTCGCGCACCGCCGTCTGCCGGGCGATCTCGTGCTCGATGGCCCGCTCGACGAACCGGAAGGAGTTGATGTTCTTGAGCTCGACCCGCGTGCCGAGGGGCTCGGTGCCGACCGGCCGGATCGAGACGTTGGCGTCGCAGCGGAAGGACCCCTCCTCGAGGTTGCCGTCGTTGACGCCGGCGAAGAGGAGCACCTCGCGGAGGTTCTTCAGGTACTCCGACGCCTCGGCGGCGCTGCGGAGGTCGGGCTCGCTCACGATCTCCACGAGCGGCACGCCGGCGCGGTTCAGGTCGACCATCGCCATGTCGCCGCGGTCGTGCACGCTCTTGCCCGCGTCCTCCTCCATGTGGACGCGGCGGACGCGCACCACGCGCTCGGGCGCGCCGGGGAGGGCCACGGTGAGCGTCCCGTGCTCGGCGTAGGGCTCGTCGAACTGGCTGATCTGGTAGCCCTTGGGCAGGTCCGGATAGAAGTAGTTCTTGCGGGCGAAGCGGCTGGTCGCCCGGAGCGCGCACCCGAGCGAGAGCGCCACCGTCACCGCCATCTCGACCGCGCGCCGGTTGAGGACGGGCAGCGCCCCCGGCAGGCCGAGGCAGGTCGGGCACACGTGGGTGTTCGGCGGGGCGCCGAACGCGGCCTCGCAGCGGCAAAAGAGCTTGGTCCGGGTGAGGAGCTGGGCGTGGACCTCGAGGCCGATGACGGCCTCGTACGGGACGGACATGGCTCGTTTCTACCAAAGGCCCCCCCGCCGTCTGCCGAAAAATGGCCGCCGGCCGCGGCCGCGGGTAGGGTGGGCCGCATGCTCGCGGATTTCTTCGAGCGCGGCCTCCCCATCGGGATCCTCACCGTGGCGCTCATCTCGGTGCCGGTCATGATCCTGCGCCCGGAGGGCCTGTCGCGCATGCGCGGCCTCGAGCAGGAGCTCGCGAGCGTGAAGGACGAGAACGCGCAGCTCAAACGTGACATCACCGAGCTCCGCATCGAGGTCCAGCGCCTCCGCGACGACCCGGCCGCGGTCGAGCGCATCGCGCGCGACCAGCTCGGCCTCGTGCGCAAGAGCGAGGTCGTGTTCCACTTCGGCAAGCCGTGAGCGGCGAAGGGCGCCGATACGCGCCCCGGCGCGCGCCCCGGGGGGCCGCCAATCGCGTCGTCCCCCGCCGCCCGAAACGCGGTACATTCGGGCCGTGAGCTACGAGCTCGGACGCGCCATTCTTTTGTCGGAGCTCGTGAGCCCGGCCGCGCTGCAGTCCGCCCTGTTCACGTCGGTCACCCAGGGGACCCACCTCGTCCGCGCCCTGCTCGCCACCGGCGCGATCGACGAGCCCGCCCTCGAGGAGATCCTCGCCCGCGCCGAGGCGCCGGTCGTGCGGACGGTGGTGCCGGTCCCCGACCTCGTCGCGCGGGTGCCGGCCCCGATGTGGAGCCGCCTCCTCGCGCTGCCGGTGCGGCTCGACCCGGTCACGGGCACGGTCGACGTGGCGATGGTGGACGTGCGCGACGCCCACGGCACCCGCGAGCTCGAGCACCACCTCGCCTCCCCCGTGCGCCCGCTGCGCGCGCCGCTCGCGGCGGTGGAGGACGCGCTGCGCCGGCGACGCGAGTCGCGCCCGCCGCCCTCGTCCCACGACCCGTCCCACTTTCCCCAGCGGCTCAGCATGCCCGGCGTTCCGTCGGTCGCGCCCCGCAAGGACACGCCGCCGTGGGGCACGCCCGTCCACACACCGCGCCTCTCCGAGCCCCCGCGCGCGAGCTCGGACATCCCGATCCCCCTCACGCGGCGCCACTACGCGCCCGTGCCCGGCGGGACCCAGCGCCCGCCGCCGCTCTACGATCCCAGCGACGGCCTGCCGGCCGTGTTCGCCCTCGACGGCATCCCCCAGGCCGCGGTCGAGCGGTCGGCGCCGCCGAGCCGCGTCAGCCGCCCGCCGCCGCCTCCCTTGGAGCCGGCGGCGGACCACCCCTACGGCCGCTCGCGGCCGCCGCCCCACTTCGGCGATCGCAGCTCGCCCCCCGAGCGCCGCTCGGTGACCCCGCAAGGGCTCGGCGTTCCGCGCACGCCGGCGTCGTTGCATCCTGCACGCATCGCCGGGTACGACTCGCCGGCGCGCTACGGCCCCGAATACGACGCCCCGCCCGACTCGCTGCCTCCGGGCTCGCTGATCCCTGGCCCGCCCCCCATGCCGAGCCGGGCGCCGTACGGCCCGACCCACGGCGCGCCGAGCCTGCCGTTCGGCGACGCGAGCTCGGCCACCGGCGCCCTCAAGACGGCGACCGACCGCGACCAGGTGCTCGACATCCTCCTCTTCGGCGCGCGCATGGTGGCCCGGCGCGTGGCGATCTTCGTGGTCAAGCGCGGCGGCTTCGTGGGCTGGTCGTGCACGCCCGAGTTCGGCGACCGCGCCGCCCTCCAGGCCCTCCTCGTGCCCACCACGTCGGCGAGCATCTTGTCGACGGCGACCAGCGAGGGCCTCTACCTCGGCGCGATCCGGCACGACGAGGTCCACGCCCCGCTCCTCCGCCTCATGCAGGGCGCCTCGCGCGACGTCGCCGCGACCGCGGTGCGGGTCGCGGGCCGCACCGCCCTCGTCATCGTCGCCGACGAGCTCGGCGACACGATGATCGCGACCCGGCGCCTCGAGGAGCTCGCCCGCGCCGCCGGCGACGCGCTCTCGCGCATCCTGCGCTCCAAGCGCTGACGGGCCCCGCGCTGCCGGCGGGCGCCCCACGCCCCATGGATGCTATACGCGGGCTCATGGCATCCGACTACCGCGCCGCCCGTGCGGCCTGGGAAAAAGACACGCTCGCGCCGCTCGAGGCCAAAGACGCCCCTCGCCGCCGGAGCGGCCTCCTCGCGGGCCAGACCGACGCCGCGCCGCTCTACGGCCCCGACGACGTCGCCGGCGTCGACCCCGTGAGCGACGTCGGCTTCCCCGGGCGGCCGCCGTTCACGCGGGGCGTCCAGGCCAACATGTACCGCGGGCGCCTCTGGACGATGCGCCAGTACGCCGGGTTCGGCACCGCGCGCGAGTCGAACGAGCGCTACCGGTACCTCCTGTCGCAGGGCCAGACGGGGCTCTCGGTCGCGTTCGATCTGCCGACGCAGATGGGCCGCGACTCCGACGACCCGCGCGCCCTCGGCGAGGTCGGGCGCGTCGGCGTCGCCGTCGACTCGATCGAGGACATGCGCACGCTCTTCGATCAGATCCCGCTCGGGGACGTCTCGACCTCGATGACGATCAACGCGACCGCGGCGATCCTCCTCTGCCTCTACGTCGCCGTCGCCGAAGAGGGCGGCGTGCCGCGCGACAAGCTCCGCGGCACCATCCAGAACGACGTCCTCAAGGAGTACATGGCGCGGGGGACGTACATCTACCCGCCGCGCCCGTCGATCCGGCTGATCACCGACATCTTCGCCTTCTGCGGCAAGGAGGTCCCGCGGTGGAACACGATCTCCATCAGCGGCTACCACATCCGCGAGGCGGGGTGCGACGCGGTGCAGGAGGTCGCGTTCACGCTCGCCGACGGGCTCGCGTACGTGCAAGCCGCCGTCGACGCCGGCCTCGACGTCGACAAGTTCGGCGCGCAGCTCTCGTTCTTCTTCAACGTGCACAACAACCTCGTCGAGGAGGTCGCGAAGTTCCGGGCCGCGCGCCGGCTGTGGAGCACGCTCCTCGCCGAGCGCTTCGGCGCGAAGACCGATCGCGCCCGCGCGCTCCGGTTCCACTGCCAGACCGCGGGGGCGACGCTCACCGCGCAGCAGCCGCTCAACAACATCGCGCGGGTCACGGTCCAGGCGCTCGCCGCCGTGCTCGGGGGCTGCCAGTCGCTGCACACGAACAGCTTCGACGAGGCGCTCGGCCTGCCGACGAGCGAGGCGGCGACGATCGCGCTCCGCACCCAGCAGATCATCGCGAACGAGTCCGGGGTCGCCGACTTCGTCGACGCCTTCGGCGGGAGCTACGCGGTCGAGGCGCTCACCGATCGCATCGCGCGCGACGCGATGCGCTACATCGAGCGCATCGACGAGCTCGGGGGGATGGTCGCGGCGATCGAGAAGGGCTACCCCCAGCGCGAGATCCAGAACACCGCCTACGCCTACCAGCTCGAGATCGAGGACAAGAAGCGCCTCATCGTGGGCCAGAACGCGTTCACCCAGGAGAGCGCGCCGGTCCCGGTGATGAAGATCGACCCCCGCATCGAGCGCGAGCAGGTCGATCGCCTGCGGGCGATGCGCGCGCGGCGCGACGCCTCCGCCCACGGCGAGGCGCTGCGGCGGCTCGAGGCCGCGGCGCGCGGCAAGGACAACGTCCTGCCGCTCGTCTTGGGCGCGGTGAAGGCGTACGCGACGGTGGGCGAGATCTCCGAGGTGCTCCGCGGCGTCTTCGGCGAGCACGTCGAGACCGTCGTCCTCTGACGCGGCTCCGAGCTTCGAGCTCCAGGCGTCAGGCTTCAGGCCCTCCGACCCGAACCCCTCGACCCGAACCCCTCGACCCGAACCCTCCCACCCGAACGTGCTCCGGAACCGGAACCCGCACGGTCGGGGTGCGGGAGCGGGCTCGGGTGCACCTCCACCGCTGCCTCCGCCACCGCGCGGCAACCACGACCGAGCTGGTTCACGTGCGGGGCGAAGGGTGCGGGGCGGAGGTGCGGGACAGAGACACTCGCCCTTGCCTCGACCTCGCGGGGGCCCCATGGTCGTCACGGATGGTCGTTCAGATCCACCTCGACGCGCACGCCGCCCGGCCTCGCCGGGAGGCGATCGACGCGGTCAAGCGCGCAATCGCGCACGCAGGCGGATCGCTGCGAGACTTCGCCTTCGCGGCGCGTGAGGGCATGCGGGCGACGGTCGAGCTCGTGCCCGGCGCGACCCACCTGCTCTCCGACGCGCTCTCGGCGGCGGGCTTCGGCTTCTCGACCTCCGCCGCGCGGGCGATCGCCGGCGCGGGCGCGCTGCCGGCGAGCGCGACGGTGGTGGTGCTCCTCCAGGTGACGTTCGGCGCGGCCGCCGCGCGTGCGGCCTCCACCCCGCCCGGCTGATCGGCCCCCGGCTCGTCGTGCTTGGGCTATCCTCGGGGGGTGGCCCCCGCGCGCGCCCGACTCCCGTGGCTCCTCGCCCCCCTCGCCGTGGGCTTCACCGTCGTCGCGTCCTGCAGCGATCCGCGCCCCGATCTCTTCGTCGTGAAATACGACGCCGGGGTCGACGCGAGCGACGCCGGCGTCGACGGCGAGACCGTCGACCCCACCCTCGGCGGCCCGTGCGTCGACGACGCGCAGTGCAACGATGGCGTCGCGTGCACCTACGACCGCTGCGATCGCACCCTGAACCGGTGCCGCAACGTCCCCGACGACGTCCAGTGCTCCGACGGGATCTTCTGCAACGGCACCGAGAAGTGCGTGCCCCGGCTCGGCTGCCGCCCCGGGCCCACCCAGACCTGCCAGGACGGCGACTCGTGCACCGTCGACCGCTGCGTCGAGGCCGACAAGTCGTGCGTCCGCGCGCCGCGCGACGCCGACGGCGACGGCTCGCCGAGCGGCCAGTGCGTCACCGGCGGCGACTGCGACGACGACGATCCCCAGGCCTCGCCCAAGCGCGCCGAGATCTGCGGCAACGGCAAGGACGACGACTGCGACGGCGCGGTCGACGAGCAGCCGTGCAGCGTCCCGGTGGGCGACACGTGCGCGTCGCCGGTCACGGTGACCGCCTCGGGGACGTATTTCGTCGACACCACCGCGGCGAAGAAGGACTACCCGTCGAGCTGCAGCGTCCCCTCGCCCGCCGCCGCGAGCGACGTCGTGGTCGCCATCGTCGTCCCCCCCGGCGGGCCCCGCGACGTCTCGGTGTGGGCCGGCGCCACCGCCACCGACGTCTCGGTCGCGCTCCAGACGACGTGCGGGCAAGCGGCGAGCGAGCTCGGCTGCGACGTCGGCAAGGCGCAGAAGCGCTCGCGCGTCCTCGGGCGATCGCTCGCCCCCGGCACCTACTACGCGGTGATCACGAGCCAGCTCGAGACCCAGGTCGACGTGCGCGTCGACCTCCTGCCGCCGACCGCCAAGCCCACGAACGAGGACTGCGCCGCCCCCACCCCCGTCGCGACCGACGTGACCTTCCCGGTGTCGATCGTCGACGCGAAGAAGGACCTCCCGTCCGCGTGCGCGGCGACCGGGCGCGGCGAGCTCACCTACGCGTTCACGCTCGCGGCGCCCGCCGACGTGCGCGTCTTCGCGAGCACCGTCGTCGGCACCGGCGATCCCGTGGTCAGCCTCCGCGGCGCGGCCTGCGCCACCGACGAGACGCGCTGCCGGAGCAAGAGCGCGCCGCCCCTCTTCGCGCGGGGCCTCGGCGCGGGCACGTACGTGCTGTCGGTGAGCGGGACGGCGAGCCTCGACGCCAACGTGCTCGTGAAGACCTACCCGCCGACCGCGCCCCCGGCGAACCAGACCTGCGCGGCGCCGCCCCCGGCGCCGATCGACACCCGCTTCTCGGTCGACCTGTCGAACCAGGAGGACGCGATCCAGAACGGCTGCCTGCCCGGCGCGCCGAACGCCGCCTACGAGCTCGTCCTCACCCAGCCGAGCGACGTGATGGTGATCGGGCGCTTCCCGCCCAACGAGGCGGGGGCGGTGTCGCTGAACGGCCCCGCGTGCAAATCGAGCGATCTGCTCGCGTGCGCCGACACCTCGGCGGGCGCGGGGCTGCCGGCGCGCATCTCGCGGCGGAACCTCCCCGCGGGCACCTACCGCGTCGTCGTCGCCGAAGAGCTCGGAAAGACTGCCGATTTGGAGGTGCTCGTGCGCCCCACCGTCGCCCCCGTGACCGTGACCGCCGACGACTGCGCGAGCGTCGCCGGAATCCCCGCGACCGGAGGATACTTCGTGGGCAACACGAGCGGCGCGACGCCGGGCCTCGGGGCGGGCTGCGACTCTCCGAGCACGCCCGGCAACGGCGCCCCCGACCAGATCCTGCGCCTCGACCTCGCGCAGGTGTCGAAGGTCGTCTTCAACATGGACGGATCGGGATACACGACCCTCCTCGATCTGCGCTCGGGCGCGACCTGCCCCGGCGTCGAGGTCCCCGACGCGTGCTTCGTGGGCTTCGGCGCGAGCCGGAGCTTCCTGTCGCGCGTGCTCGCCCCCGGGACCTACTTCGTGCAGATCGACGGCTTCGCGAAGCAGTCGGGCCCGTGGGCGCTCGACGTGCGCGTCCTGCCGCCCTGACCGACCCGATCGCCCGCGCGCGAAACGAGGCTCGATCCGGGCCGCGCGGCGTTAAGATGGCGAGCATGGTCCCTCGCCCTCAGCCCGCGTCCACGACCGAGATGACCGAATACGTCCTGCCGCAACACGCCAACGCCCTCGGCAACGTGTTCGGCGGGCAGATCATGGCGTGGGTCGATCTCTGCGCCGCGATCACCGCGCAGCGGCACTCGGGGCGCATCGCCGTGACCGCGTTCGTCGACGACCTCAAGTTCCAGATGCCGGTCAAGGTCGGCGAGGTCGTCCGCCTGCGGGCCGAGGTCGCGGCGGTCTTCCGCACCTCGATGGAGATCCACGTCGTGGCCGAAGGCGAAGACAGCCGGTCGGGGCGGCGCTGGCCGTGCGTGGACGCCCGGCTCACCTTCGTCGCCATCGACGACGAGGGCCGACCCACGCCGGTCCCCGCCCTCGTGCTCGACACCGAGGAGGTGCGCCGATCGCAGGCCGAGGGCGAGGCGCGGCGGGCGGGCCGCATCGAGCGCGCCAAGGGGTCGCTCGCTCCGCAGGATCGGGATACGCTGACAGGATGACGACCTCCGTCTCCGCCCCCGCCCTCGCGCTCCTCGCGACGTTCACCCTCGGCTGCGGCGGGCCGTCGCAGGTGTCGTTCGTGTCGAACGAGAAGCCCTCGAACACCGGCGGCGCGGCGGCGGAGCAGCTCCACCACGCGCACACCGCGAGCGCGGGCCCGCGCGAGCTCGCGCAGGACGACGAGCTCCTCGAGCCCGATCACCCGCTCGTCAGCACGCGCGAGGAGCGGGCCCTCGTCCACATCCACACCCCCGACGGCACGTGCTCGGGCGCGATCGTCGGGCCGAAGCTCGTCCTCACCGCCCACCAGTGCGTGCGCAAGGAGCGCGGCGTCACCCCCGTCCCCGACGGCAAGGAGGTCCGCGTCGAGCTCGCCTCGAGCGCGCTCACCTGGACCAACCGGCGCGTGGCGACGATCGTGGCCCCGTCGTGCGACTGGGACGACCTCGACGTCGCGGTGCTCGTCCTCGCCGAGCCCGCGCCGTGGGTGGACGCCCTGCGCGTGTCGACGGCGCCCGGCCCCGGCGCGAAGGTCGATGCGCTCGGCTTCGGCCGCTGCGCCGGCGAGCCCAAGCGCGTGCGGGGCCGCACCGGCGGCGTGCTCGCGACGGAGTCGGAGGCGATCGTCGTCGATCTCGAGCTCTGCCGCGGCGACGTCGGCGGGCCGATCGTCGATCAGGGCGCCCTCATCGCGCTCATCTCGCACCGCGACGATCCCGAGGGATCGCCCCGCAAGAGCACCACCGGCTTCCGCCTCGACACCACCGCGGCGCGCGGGGTGCTCGCGAAGGCGAACGAGATCGCGACCACCGGCAAGGCGACCGCCGGGCCCGTCCCCTGCAAGTGACGGCGCCGCCCCCAAGAAACTGCGACGGAGAGGCGACAACTCCTGTGACACCGAGGGGCTTCTGACATCGATGTCACTCCCCGCCTCCGCCCCTCCGCTCGGGCTGCGGCGCCTACCCCCCCCCACGTTCCGGTAGGACCGCCCTTTCGGGCCGCCCCCCAGAGAGAACCCGGTGAGCGGAGGTCCCGCACCGGGCTCCCAGCTCGGGTCAATGGGCAGCGAACCTCGTCTCCGGCCAGGATGATGGATGCGGGGCGCGGGCAGCGGGTAGCGACTCACGAACGCGCGGAGCGATTCTCGGGTCCATCGAGCGCGCTGGCTTCGCCGTTGGAGCGAACGATGCAGGCCCAAGCCCCCAGCCCCGGACTCAAGCCCCCGCGTCGAGCAGTATCACGACAAGGACACTCCGCCCGCGGGAATTAGCGGGTTCGACGTTGCATGTGGAAATGGCTCAGTTCGTGGACTGCACCAGGAGGGCGCAGTAGAGCGCCGTACGCGCGCCTGAACAGCGCGGTCACGCGAAGAGCGGCCGGTTGGCAGCGCGCACCTCGGCGTCCTCTCGACACCCGTATCATGACCGAGGGCGGTCGCGGCGTGACCAACTTCGAGTGAGCGTCGACGGTGGTACGACCGGTCGGAGGCACGTTCGCGCGCTGCACGGTCGGCAGCGCGCACTTCGGCGGCCAAACCGCGCATCTTGCGACCATGGCCACAGTAGACGCCCTACCTAGCCGAGACGGGGCGCCGCACGCGCGCGTCATATCTCGATTGGGATTGCTTCACCCAGGAGGCAACGACGATCTTTCTTCGTGTCATCACCCGGACCCACCTTGACCCATCTTGCGAGTGCGCTATGCCCACTCTGTCAAAGCGAAGCGCCTGGGGGTCAGGTGCTCACGACGCGGGGTGGGGGATGGACACGTTTTCGGGCAGCCACGAGCCGCGAAGCGGGCGGGCGGGCGGG
>JAEUKG010000378.1 GCA_016794325.1 Myxococcales bacterium
CGCGGTTGCCGCGCCGCTCCTCGAGCTCGAGCTCGCGCCCGAGCGCCTCCTGGGCGAAGCCGCCCGCCGGCCGCTCGCGCCGGGCCGTCGCGTACCAGCGCGCCGCCTCGTCGCCGCCGCCCGCCGCCTCGGCGAGCCGCCCGAGCAAGAACGCCGAGCGCGCCGATGTATCCGTTCCGGGATACTTGCCGCGGAGCTCGGCGTAGAGCCGCCGCGCGGTCGCTCCGTCGCCCGCGAGGCGGGCGGCGTCGGCGCGATCGCTCAGGGCCTCCGGCGACTCGGCCGCGACCGCGGAGGGCGCCGCGGGGGCGGGGGCGGAGGCGCGCGCCGACGGCGACGCGAGGACGGCGACGGCGGACGGCCCGGCCGAGGCCGCCCTCGCCGCGGTCGCCGCGGGGGCAGACGCGCACGAGAACGTCTTGGTCGCCGGCGCCGGCAGGGGCTCGTCGACGCACGGGCCGACGACCCGCACGCTGCCCTCGCGCATCGCGACGGTGAGCGCCTGCTCGTCGGGGTCGAACGTGGCCTCGAACGCGGTGCCGGTGACGCGGACCTCGAAGCCGCCGGCGACGATCTCCCAGCGGCTCGTGTCGGTGTGGACGACCGCGACGTCCAGGGTCCCGCGGTCGAGCGCGATCGTCGCCCCGTGGTCGCGCACCTCGCGCACCCCGGCGATTGCGCCGGATTTCACGGTGATGCGCGTCCCGTCGGCGAACGCGAGCGGCGTCCCCGTGGGCGCGACCGCGACCGGGCCCGGCGTCGGACCGGGCGGCGCGGCCGACGCGACCGGCGCCGGTGCGGGCGCGACGTCCGCCCGCCGCGCGAGGAGGAGCGCCGCCGCGGCCGCCAGCACCACTCCGGCGCCCGCGAGCGCGGCTCGCCGCGTCGCCGTCGCGCGCCGCCTCCGCGCGTGGACGCGGGAGAGGAGGGCGATGGAGTCCGGTTCGGGCGTCGCCGCGAGGAGCGCGTCGGCCTCTTCGGCGGCCTGCGCGCCGAGGCGCTCGAGGGTCGAACGATCGACGGTCATCGGAAGGCTCCTCGCATCCAGGGGGCGGTCGACGTGTCTTCGATGCCGAGCTTCTCGAGCACGTCGGACTCGGCGCGCGCGAGGTGTCGCTTCACGGTCGCGAGCGAGATCGAGAGGTGCTCCGCGATCTCGCCGAGGCTCATCCCCTCGACGTGGCGCAAGGTGACGAGGAGGTGCGCCTCGTCCGAGACCTTGGAGAGCGCGCGGTAGAAGGCGCGCACGTCCTCCGACAGATCCTCGGCGCCGCCGCCCATCGCCGCGAGATCGTCGCTCGCGAAGAACGAGAGCCAGCGCGCGCGACGACGCCGGCGGAGCTCCTCGCGCGCGACGAAGATCGTCACCTGGGTGACGAAGCCCGGGAGCGCCTCGGGAGGCTCGACGCGGTGGAGCCTCGCGAAGACGCGCATCAGCACCTCCTGGAGCCGATCGTCGACGTCGGGGCCGGGCCCGAGCGTCCGCGCGAGGAGCCGGCGGACGTGGGACTTGAAGCGATCGACGAGCGCGCGCTCCGCGCCGGGGCGCCCCTCCGCGACGTCGCGGAGGAGGTCCCGGCACGAGGCCGAGTCGGCAGGCTGGGCGCTCGTCGTCTCCACGCGCGCTACTTCACCTTCTGCTCCATCGCCTCGGCGACGAGGACCGACTCGTTGGCGGTGCGCTGCATGATGGCGATCTTGCGGTGGAGGTAGCCGAACGCGTGCAGGTTGCTCACGCTGTAGCGGGAGCTCGCGTAGCCGATGTCCCGCGCGTGGGTGAAGGGAGCGGTGGGCTTGAGGCCGTACACCGACTCGCCGATCTGCCGCGCGGCCTCGGCCATGTGGCAGGTCCCGCAGTCGGTGTTCTCGGCGTGGATCGCCCCCGGCTTCTGCACGTCGACCGCGCGCGCGAACGCGGGGCCGAGCGAGAGCGCCGCCGGATCACCCTTGGCCGGACGCGAGTGCTCGAGGAGCCGATCGACGCGGACGCCGGGCATGTCCGCCTGCGCCGCGACCCGCGAGTCCGCGAAGAACGCCGCGCCACTTCCGAAGGCCGGGCTGCCAGCGAGCGTGAGCGAGGGGAGCGACGTCCCCGGCACGTTCTTGGCCACCGGGCCACCGCCGACGACGTCGAACGTGCGAAAGCTCCAGCCGTCCTCGTCGGGATCGAAGTTGTGGTCGAACACGGTGACGCGCGCGAGCCGGCTCGCGCCGACGTGCTCGAGGAGGATCCTCTTCAGATCCCGCGCGAACGCGCCCCCGAGGCCCTGCACGGCGAGGATCGGGTGGACGCCGAGCGTGGTCGACGACGCGCCCCCCTGCGCCGCCTTCAGGGTGAGGATCTGCTTCATCATCGTGACGAGCTCGGGGTCGGGCACGTCGTAGATGACGTGCAGCGCGCCGTCGTCCGCCGCGGCCCCGGTCTCGGGATCGCCGTCGGGCTCCGGGGCCGTCTTCTCGTAGATCTGCTGCATCACGAGCCGCACCTCGGGCGTGCAGGCCCCGTTGCGCATCGAGCAGGGGTCGAGGCGGACGCCGAGGACGGCCACGTCGCCGTAGCCGCTCGCGACGCTGCGCACGCGGTCGAGCCTGCCGCCCGGCAAGACGGCGTCGAAGGTCGCCTTCGGGAGGAGGACGCCGTGCGCGCCCGCGTCGCTCGGGCGCACGAAGGCGCGCGAAGCGCCGGGACCCGGGAGCGGATAGAGGATGGAGACGTCGGTCGTGGCCACGGCGCCGACGTAGGGAGCCGTGGGATAGGGGGTCGCGGTCGGTCCGGGATTCGGGGTCGTGCCGCTCGCGGTCGGAGTGGGGGTCGGGCCCGGCTCGGGCTTGCCGATGGGATCCACCGCCACTCCGCCGCCGCATGCAGCGGCGAGGCCCACGATCGCAGCCAAGAACAAGGAGGTCGTCGTCTTCATGCGAGGGGAGATGGCCGGGTCGCCGGGAAACGGCTCACCGCTGACGAAAAAAGGAAGCGCCGGCCAGGGCCGGGGACAGGCTGGTGCGGATACCACCGGTCGGGCGGCGGTCAAGGCAGCGTCTCCGAAACGTTACGCGACGCCCGAACCCGCTGTTTTCAGGGGACTCGGTGCGCCAAGCGTGGAACTATCCGCCGGGGACGGAGGAACGATGCTCTCTCGACAGCTCTCTTGGCTCCTGGCGCTCTTCACGCCGGTGCTCGTCTTGGCCGCCTTCCTGGCCGCGTGCGGGTCCGACACCAAGAGCGATTTCGACGACCAAGGGGGCGCGAGCTCCTCCTCGGGGGCGTCTGGAGGCTCGTCGGGGTCGAGCGGCTTCGGCGGCGGCGTGGACCCGGAGGTCACGGGCATCACCGTCGAGCCCGCGACCGCGACGCTCGCGCTCGAGAGCGGCACCGCGGGGACGCAGCCGTTCAAGGCGATCGCCACCCTCGCCGACGGCTCCAAGCGCGAGGTCGTCGCCGCCTGGACCGCGACGAACCTCCCCGTCGGCAACGTGGCCCCCGGCACGGGCATGTACTCCGCCAACGGCAAGCTCGGCGGCACCGTCACCGTCACCGCGACGCACAAGGGCAAGAAGGCCCAGGCCGTCCTCACGGTGAAGCTCCACCTGCTCGAGAACCCCACCGGCGTCCCCGCCGGCACCATCGCCGCGCTGAAGGCCGCCGCCACGCCCGACGCCACCGTCAAGTGGGCCTATCCCTACGATGGCACCGTGTTCCCGCGCGGCCTCCTCGCGCCGCAGCTCATGTGGAACAACGGCGGCGCGGCCGACGTCTATTACATCCACCTGACGAGCGGCACGTTCGACCTCGAGTCGTTCGCGACCGCGGCGCCGCCGTCTCGCTTCACGTTCGCCCAGCCCACCTGGCAGCAGCTCACCGACTCCACCTCCGGCGCGACCTCGCTCGTCGTCGCTCGGTGGAACGGCACCGCCGCCACCGTCGTCGTGAGCCACAAGTGGACGATCGCCCCCGCGTCGATGCGCGGCACCATCTACTACTGGGCGAACAACCAGGGCCGCGTGATGCGCATCAAGCCCGGCGCCAGCGCCCCCGACGACTTCAGCGCCGGCACCTTCGGCGGCCTCCCGGCCTCCGGCTGCACCATGACCTGCCACACCGTCTCCGCCGACGGCTCGACGCTCGTGAGCGGCGGCGACACCCTCGGAGGATCCTACGATCTCCTGGGGAACAAGCCGATCTACGACACCGGCGGCGCCGCCGGCTCCGCCCAGAAGCGCCTTTGGTCCAACGCCGCGCTCTCGCCCAACGGGAAATACCTGGTGCAGAACGGCACGACGAGCGTGCCCGGCCCCCCGGGCGCGATGGACGGCCTCTGGGACACCAAGACCGGCGCCCGCGTCGCCGCCTCCAACCTCGACGGTGTGCGGATGGGGATGCCGAGCTTCGCCCCCGACGGCACCAAGATCGCGCACGTGCAGACGAACACCGGCTCGCTCGCGGTCTGGTCGTTCGACATGGCCACCGCCAAGGCCGGCGCCGAGACCGTGCTCCTGCCGAAGGGCGCGGGCGCGCCCATCTCGTGGCCCAGCGTGACCCCCGACGCGAAGTGGATCGTCTACCACCGCGGCGACCTCGACACGCGCAACGGCACCGCCGACCTGTTCCTCGCGAGCGCGAACACCCCGAACCAGGAGATCCGGCTCGCCAAGCTCGACGGCGACGGCTACCCGTTCGCGGCCGGCTCCCGCGACCTGTCGTGGAACTACGAGCCGACGTTCGCCCCGGTGCCCGCCGGCGGCTTCTTCTGGGTCGTGTTCACGAGCCGGCGCACGTACGGCAACAAGCTCACCGGCGCCAAGGACGTGGTCAAGCAGCTCTGGGTCGCGGCGATCGATCTGTCGGTCACGCCGGGCACCGATCCCAGCCACCCCGCCTTCCTCCTGCCGGGGCAGGACGAGACGTCGGTCAACATGCGCGGCTTCTGGGCGCTCGACCCCTGCAAGGGCGACGGCAAGGGCTGCACCTCCGGCACCGAGTGCTGCGGCGGCTTCTGCGACGGCAGCGGGCCCGAGGGCGCGCTCGTGTGCAAGTCGGCGGGCACCTGCGCCAACGACGGCGACCACTGCGAGACCACCGCCGACTGCTGCAACGCCGCCACCGGCACGACGTGCATCAACCACGTCTGCGCCGAGCCCGGCCCCAAGTGAGCTGACCCGCGGCCGTGGCCGTCGCGAAGGGCCCCCGGCTCGGGGGCCCTACCGCGCCTGAGCCCCGCTCTCCCTCAGCGGAAACCGCGCCAGAGGGGCCGGACGAGGAAGACGAGGATGCCCGGGCCCGCGAGCCCGAAGATCGCGTTCATCGGCGGAACGCCGATCATGAAGTTGATGACGAGCGCGACCACGGCGGTGCCGCACACGCCGAACACTCCCCACTTGCGCCACAGCCAGATGCCGATGGCCGACGCGGTGTTGACCACGCCGAGGAGCGCGAGCACCGGGAACGCCCAGTCGGGCGCGTTCGGCATCCCCCGCTTCACCATGTCGGCCCCGGCGACGTACACGAGCGTCGTGAGCGGGTTCGCGATCAACATGAGCACCAAGAACGCGGTGAGGCACCCGCCGCGCTTCTTGTTGTCGCCGTCGTACGCGAAGCCCATCATCCCCGGCTCGGCGGGCGGCTGGTACGACGACGGCCCCGGCGCGATGGGCGGGCCCGCCGGCGGACCGTGCGGGCCGCCAGCGCCACCCGCTCCGAAGCCACCCGCCGGCTGCTGCACGTCGCCCTGCCTGTCCCCCTCGCTCATGGTCGACCTCGTCTCGGTGGTCAGCGCCGGT
>JAEUKG010000804.1 GCA_016794325.1 Myxococcales bacterium
GGCAACCAGGACGCCGTGCTCGCGCGCGCGGCCGCGGGCAAGGTCGTCGACATCGATCAGGCGTGCGGCCCCATCGGCGTGTCGCGGCGCATCCGCGCGGTCGCCGAGAAGGCGACGAACCCGGACCCCGACGGGCGCTACCCGTCGATCACCGCGATGCAGGAGGCGATGCGGGCCTTCCTCCACGGCGGCCTCCACCTGCCGCGGAAGAGCTTCGCCGCCGGCGAGCTCGTCTTCCGCGAGGGCGACCGCGGCGACTGCGCGTACATGATCATCGCCGGTCGCTGCCGCGCCTTCCGCACGACCCCCACCGGCGAGGAGACGCTCTCGGTGATGGAGCCCGGGGAGGCGTTCGGGGAGATGGCGCTCATCCTCTTCGAGCCGAGGGCCGCGAGCGTGGTCGCGGTCGACAACGTCACGGTGCTCGTCCTCGACCAGGCGACGATGAACGAGGGCCTCGGCCTCTCGGGGTGGACGGGGGCGCTCGTGCGCGCCCTCGCCCAGCGCTTCGCCGACCTCGAGCAGATGGTGCGCAGCTCGGGGCTCCGCCGTGGCTGAGGGCCGCCGCGTCGTCGTCGCGCGGTTCGGCGAGACGCCGCTCGAGGCGATCGCCGAGCACGCGAGCCTCGAGCCGATGGCGCGGCCGGACGTGGCGTCGCTCGCGCCCGTCGACGTGGTGGTGGCGATCCGGAGCGCCCACGTCAACTGGGTCGACCTGCTGATGACGAGCGGCCAGTACCAGCACATGGCCAAGCCGCCCTACACGCCCGGGCTCGAGTACGCGGGCGAGGTCGTCGACGTCGGCGCGGCCGTCCGCCGCGTGAAGGTCGGCGATCGCGTCCTCGTCGACGGGCTCCTCGCCGGGCCGCGGTCCCTCGGCGCCTACCAGGCGTACGGCGGCTTCGCGACCTGGGGCGTCGCCCCCGAAGAGGCGATCCACCCGATCCCCGGCTCGCTCGGCTTCGACGAGGCCGCGTGCCTCCTCGGCAGCTACGAGACCGCGTACCACTGCCTGGTCGCGCGCGGTCGCCTCGCCGCGGGCGAGACCGTGCTCGTGCACGGCGCGTCGGGCTCGACCGGGCTCGCGGCGGTGCAGGTCGCGAAGCTCCTCGGCGCGACGGTCATCGCGACGGGTCGATCCGAGAAGAAGCTCGAGGTCGTGAAGGCCCAGGGCGCGGACCACGTGCTGCCGTCGACCGGCTTCAAGGACCGGGTGAAGGAGCTCACCAGCGGCGCCGGGGTCGACGTCGTCTACGACGGCGTCGGCGGGGACGTCTCCGTCGAGAGCCTCCGGTGCGTGAAGTTCGGCGCGCGCTTCTTGATCGTCGGGTGGGCGGCGACGCCGTTCGTCGCCAGGGGGCAGGGGGGCCGCGGCGCCCCCAACGCGAACGTGCTCCCGACCAACCTCGTGATGATGAAGGGCCTCGACGTGCTCGGGTGCCCGACGGTGATCTCGACGGTGATGAACCCCGCGATCCGCGCGCCCCGCCTCGCCGCGGTGCTCGAGTGGGCGAACCGCGGCGCGATCCGGCCCCACGTGTCGCACACCTTCGCGCTCGGCGACTACCGCGCGGCGATGCAGGCCAAGTGGGCCGGCGAGGTGGTCGGCTCGGCCGTGCTCCACGCCTGAGCGGGCCCGTCGGCCGTGGACGGGTGGCGCGCGCGGTGGCCCCCGCCCGCGAGATGTGCTCTATCGTCCCTGCCACCATGCGCATCGCCCGACTCGCCGTCGCCCTCGCCCTGCCGGCCGCCCTCGCGCACTCGGGGGGATGCGGCGAGTCCGCGGTCGACGTCGGCGCCGCGGACGGAGGGACGTCGTCGTCGAGCAGCGCCTCGTCGTCGAGCGGCGGGGGCTCGTCGTCGAGCGGCGGCTCCACCTCGAGCGGCGGCTCGTCCTCCGGGAGCGCCGACGCCGGCAAAGACGCCGCGAGCGGCCTCGTCCCCTCGGGGTGCGTCACCGACGTGTCGCCCGGCGATCACGCGTTCACCTGCGACGGCTACGCCGTCCAGGTTCGGCTGCCGGTCGCGTGCAAGGCCGGCGGCTGCGGCGCGATCCTCGACGTGCACGGAGCGACGATGAACGCGGCGATGGAGGACGCCAACACCAACATGCGCGCCATCGGCGAGCGCGAGGGTTACGTCGTCGTCCAGCCGAGCGCCAAGGGCACGCCCCCGAGCGCGGTGTGGAACCCCGGCGCCGACTACGACAAGGTCTGGGCCGCGTTCAGCCTCGTGCGCAGCGTCTACAAGGTCGATCCCAAAAAGGTGCATGTTACAGGCTTCTCGCAGGGCGGCCGGATGACCTTCACGTTCGCCTGCAAATACTCCGCCGAAATCGCATCGGCGGCCCCGGCGGGGGAGGCGGGCTGCACCGCGACCGAGCTCGGCGCCGCCACCCGTGAGGTGCCCCTCCTCCACATGCACGGCACCGAGGACGTGGTCGTGAGCTATGGCCTGGTGGCGGCGCCGCAGCGCGACGCGATCGTGTCGACCTGGGCGATGGGCTCGCCGACCACCACCGGCGACGGCACCTACACCCGGGCGAAATACGTGAACGGCAAGGGGACCGTCTACGAGCACGTGAGCCACGGCTACGCGGCGTCGAGCGCGCTCCTCAAGGGGCACTGCTACCCCGGCAGCGGCGACCCGGGCACCGTCCCCGGTCAGCTCTTCTCGTTCGCGTGCACGCCCCCGAACGGCTTCGTCTGGGGCGAAGAGGTCGTCGCGTTCTTCAAGGCGCACCCGCTCCCCTGATCGACCGGCGCCGCGCGGCTTGCCGTTCTTCGGCGGCTCGGGCCGGTGTATGCTGCCCGCATGTCGATTCCGGTCGAGATGCTCCGGCGCGTGGCGCGCGGGGTGCAAGGGGAGGCGAGGGCCATCACGCGCCTCGACGCCGAGCGGATCCTCGAGATCGCGTGCCTCGCCGTCGCCGCCGACGGGGTGATCACCGACTCCGAGCGCGCCGCGCTCCACGTCTTCTCCGCCGAGCTCGGATCGATGGCGGCCGCGGAGCTCGACAGCCTCGCCTACGAGTGCCTCACCGGCACGCGTGAGGAGCGCGACGAGCGCCTGCGCCGCGCGGCCGAGGCCCTCTCGAGCACTCCCGCCCGCCACCTCGCCTACCAAGTGTCGGTCGCGACCGCCCTCGCCGACCTCGCCACCGCCGATCAGGAGTTCGAGTTCGATCTCGACGTCCAGGCGGCGCTCGACCTCGCGCCCACAGTGGTGGACGAGCTCGCGGCGTCGGTCCACCGCGCCCTCACGATCGACGGGGGCTCCGAGGAGTGAAGGCCGCGACCTCGGCGGCGGCCGACGTTCCGCTCGCGCTCCTGGAGATGCCGCCGGCTGCCCTCGGAGCGCGCGACGTGCGCGTCTCGGTGCGCGCCGTCGGCGTGAACCCGGTCGACTGGAAGATGCGCGCGGGCGGCCCGCTGCGCCTCGCCCACCGCTTCCTCGGGCCGGGGGGCCCGCTCGTCGTGGGGGTGGACTTCGCGGGCGTGGTGACCGAGGCCGGGCCGGGGGCCGATCTCGCGGTCGGGGCGCGCGTCGTCGGCGGGACCGACTTCTCGCGCAAGCAGCGGGGGAGCTACGCCGACGAGGTCGTCGTGCGCGACGAGCAGTGCGCGGTGCTCCCGGCCGACGTGTCGTTCGAGCGCGCCGCGTGCCTGCCCGTGGCCGCGGTGACGCCGTGGATCTCGCTGACCGATCACGCCCACGTCGTCCCCGGCTCCCGCGTGCTCGTGCTCGGCGCGTCGGGGGGCGTCGGTCTCTTCGCGCTCTCGCTCTCGAAGATGCTCGGCGCGTTCGTGGCCGGGGTGTGCTCGACGCGGAACGTCGAGGTGGTCGAGCGCTTCGGCGACGTCGCGATCGACTACACCCGCGGCGACGCGCTCACGATGGCGCGCGCCCACGGGCCCTACGATCTCGTCCTCTACGCGATCGGCACCGACGTCTACCCGCTCGACCGCGCGATCGCGCTCCTCACGCCGAGCGGCACCGTCGACCTCGCGGTGCCTACGCCCGAAGACTACCTCGCCATCGCCTTCGCGCGGCAGGTCACGACCGTCCTCGGTCGCCCGAACCGGGCGCGCCTCGCGCCGCTCGTCGACGCGCTGGCGCGCGGCGATCTCGAGCCGATCATCCAGGCCACCTATCCCCTCGCGGATGCCGAGGAGGCCCACCGCGTCTCGAAGGCGGGCAAGGTCGTCGGCAAGCTGCTGCTCGTGCCCTGACCGGGCGCGGCCGCCGCTCAGGCCTCGGCGGCGGCGTAGGGGCGGTCGTCCTCGAAGAGCCGGAAGTCGAACGGCAGCGGCCGAGCCTCGTCGCGCTCGATGAGGAGGTAGAGGAGATCGGTGCTCGTGACGAGTCCGACGAGGCGGAGCCCGCGCACGACCGGGATCGCGTCGATCTTCTTCTCCGTCATCGTCTTGGCGAGCTCGCCCACGCTGGTCGACGCCTCGCACGTCTCGAGCGGGACGTGCGACATCGCCTCGGCGACGAGCACCTTCTGGGGGACGTGGAGGACTCCGCCCTCGCCGACCTTCGCGTGCACGAGGACGTCGCGGTCCGAGAGCATCCCGATGAGCGCGCCGGCGCGCACGACCGGCAAGTGGCGGATGCGCTCGCGCGTCATGATGCGCCACGCGGCGTCGAGGGTGAGCTCGGGCGGAACGACGATGACGTCGCGGGTCATGGGAGTACGGGCCTGCATGGCCAGCGGACGAGCAATCCACGTGCCGCGCCGCGGGGCACGAAAGCGCGCGGGTCTCCACGTCCGCCGCGCCCGGCGCTGCGCAGGACGTGCGGGGAGACGCGAGGCGTGCACCCGACGTCGCGGGGCCGGTGTGCGCGGCCCCCGGCGCTGGTAGCCTGACGCGCCATGAAGAACACCCAGATCCTCCTCGCGGCGCGCCCGCGCGGCTTCCCGGACGAGACCTGCTTCCGCGTCGTCGAGACCGACGTGCCGACGCCGAAGGCGGGCGAGGTGCTGGTGAAGAACCACTTCCTGTCGCTCGACCCGTACATGCGCGGCCGCATGAGCGACGCGAAGTCGTACGCCGCGCCGCAGCCCCTCGACGCGGTGATGATCGGCGGCACGGCGGGCGAGGTCGTCGCGTCGGAGGACCCGGGCCTCGCGATCGGCGATCGCGTCGTCGGCATGCTCGGCTGGCAGGAGTACGGGGTCGCCTCGGCGAAGGCGCTCCGCAAGGTCGACCCGTCGGTGCCGCTGTCGCTCTACCTCGGCGCGCTCGGGATGCCCGGCGTGACCGCGTACGTCGGCCTCGTCGACATCGGCGCGCCCAAGGAGGGCGAGACGGTGGTGGTGAGCGCGGCCGCGGGCGCCGTCGGCAGCGTCGTCGGGCAGCTCGCGAAGAGTCGGGGCGCGCGCGCGGTGGGCATCGCCGGCGGCGCCGACAAGTGCGCGTACGTCACCGGCGAGCTCGGCTTCGACGCGTGCGTCGACTACAAGTCCCCGACGCTCCGCGAGGAGCTCGCCGCGTCGACGCCGGGCGGCGTCGACGTCTACTTCGACAACGTCGGCGGCGTCGTGCTCGACACCGTGCTGCCTCGGCTGAACACCTTCGCGCGGGTGCCGGTGTGCGGCCTCGTGTCGCAATACAACGCGACCGAGCCCTACGGCGTCCGCGCCTTCGGCGCGATCCTCGTCTCGCGGGTGAAGGTGCAGGGCTTCATCGTCACCGATCACATGGAGCGGTGGCCGGAGGCGCTGCGTGAGCTCGGGCGCCTCCACGCCGCGGGTGGGCTGCGCGGTCGCGAGACGGTCGCCGTCGGCCTCCGCAACGCCCCCGCCGCCTTCTTCGGCATGCTGAAGGGCCACAACCTCGGAAAGCAGCTCGTCGATCTCCGCTGACGGCGCCGTCGCCCCGCGCCTCCGCGCGCCACCCTCGCGGGCGCGCGCACCTCGTGGCGCGCCGCCGTCGCCGC
>JAEUKG010000430.1 GCA_016794325.1 Myxococcales bacterium
CGCCGCCCTCGCCTGCGCCCGCGGCGAGCGCGGCGCCGCCGCTCGTCCTCACGCTCGGCGGGCCCTCGGCCGTCGAGATCGCGGCGAGCGCGCCGATCCGCGTCACGAGCCGCGCGTCGATCGAGCGCGTCGACGAGCGCGGCCAGGGCGCCGACGTGTCCCAGCACTTCGACGTCGGCGCCGGTTACCGGCTCGTCGAGAGCTGCGACGGCGCGGCCCCCGCCCGGTGCGTCGACCTCGCCGCGGGCGGCGCGCTCCGGCCCGTGCCCTTCCAGGGCTTCGACTGCGCCGCCCAGTGCAACCGCTCCTGCCGCGCCAACACCTGGGTCGGCCCCGGCACCTTCCGCTTCGTCGTCTCCACCTGCGACGGCGCGCGCGCGGCCTCGCCGACCTTCACCCTCCCCGCCCCCGCCCAGCTCGCGGCGACGCCGCGCCTCTTCGCCGCCGCGAACGTCACGCGCGCGCGCGCGACGCGGGCCACGCTCCCCATCAAGTGGGATCCGGAGGCCGCCCGCGACCAGGCTCGCTTCGCCGGCCTCTCGCCGACGGGCCCGACCCGCGATCTCGACGAGGCCGCGCGCGCGAGGCTCACCGAGCTCCTCGCGAGCGCGAGCGGCTACGACGACGACATCCGCAAGCGGTGCGCGATGGGCCCGCTCGTGGCGTTCCGCCTCACGAAGACCCTCGCCACCACCGGCGCTCCCCGCGAGGGCGAGGTCGACGTCGCGATCGACTTCACGTGCCAGAAGATCTTCGTGATGTGGGACGAGGGCCCCGGCGGGCGCCGCGCCGTCCACGGCTCGCACTTCGACCCCTCGCGCGCGGGCTTCCTCGCCCTCGCGAAGGGCGTCTTCCCGCAGTCGGCCG
Source organism: Myxococcales bacterium (assembly GCA_016794325.1). Lineage (GTDB taxonomy): Bacteria > Myxococcota_A > Polyangia > Polyangiales > Polyangiaceae > SXNL01. The sequence goes on from JAEUKG010000430.1 coordinate 868, forward strand.
ACCTCCGCTGAAGGTCGCCTCTCGGCGTTGCGCCCCCCCCCCGCGTTCGCCGACAATCGGCCATGGCCGATCGAGACGCCCCGACCTCGCAGTTCTTCCGCTCGCACGGCGCCGACGCGCCCGACGAGAACCCGCCGACGCACCCGTGCGTGATGGTCGTGTTCGGCGCCTCGGGGGACCTCACCAAGCGCCTCCTCGTGCCCGCGCTCTACAACCTCGCGTGCGACGGCCTCCTCTCGCCGCACTTCGCCCTCGTCGGCACCGCGATGGACGGCCTCACCACCGAGTCGTTCCGCACGCGCATGACCGAGGACATCCAGCGGTTCCACACCCGCAAGGAGTTCGACCCCTACGTCTGGGACGACCTCGTCTCGCGCTTCCACTACGTCGCGGGGAGCTTCTCCGACCCCGCGGTCTTCGCGACGCTGAAGGGCGAGATCCGCCGCCTCGATCTCGAGCACGGCGCGGGCGACAACGTCCTCTTCTACTTCGCGGTGGCCCCGAAGTTCTTCGGCGGCCTCTGCCGGAGCCTGCACGAGGCCGGCTTCAAGGAGGGCGCGGGCTGGCGCCGCATCATCGTCGAGAAGCCCTTCGGCACCGACCTCACCTCCGCCCGCCGCCTGAACGAGGAGGTGCTCGCCCACTGGCGCGAGGACCAGATCTACCGGGTCGATCACTACCTCGGCAAAGAGACGGTGCAGAACCTCCTCGCGTTCCGCTTCTCGAACGGGATGTTCGAGCCCCTGTGGAACAAGAACTACATCGACAACATCCAGTTCAACGTCTCCGAGGCCGTCGACGTCGGCAGCCGCGGCGGCTACTACGACGGCTCCGGCGTCGTGCGCGACATGATGCAGAACCACATGTTCCAGATGCTCGCGTATCTGTGCATGGAGGTCCCCGGCTCGTTCGAGCCCGACGCGATCCGCAACGAGAAGGCGAAGCTCCTCGAGTCGGTGCGCGAGTACACGCCCGAGGAGGTCGCCCGCTACGCGGTGCGCGGGCAATACGGCCCGCTGCTCGACGACGCCGGCCACGTCCTCTCTCCCGGCTACCGCGACGAGAAGGACGTGGCTCCGAACTCGCGCACCGAGACCTACGCCGCCGCGCGCCTGCACATCGACAACTGGCGCTGGGAGGGCGTGCCCGTCTACCTCCGCTCGGGCAAGGCGCTGTGGAAGCGCGGCACCGAGATCATCGTCGAGTTCAAGAAGGCGCCGGAGGTGCTCTTCAAGAAGACGCCGGTGACGTCGCTCGGGCCGAACCGGCTCATCTTCCACATCCAGCCGCACCAGGGCATCGAGATCCAGTTCCAGGCCAAGATCCCGGGGCCGCGCCTGGGCCTGCAGCCGGTGAACATGCGCTTCGGGTACGGCGACGCCTTCAAGGCGTCGCGCTACACCGGCTACGAGGTCATGCTCTACGCGTGCTCCCACGGGGACGCGACGCTCTTCTCGCGCGGCGACCTCGTCGAGGCCGCGTGGCGCGTCGCGCAGCCGATCCTCGACCACTGGGCCGACACGCCGCCCGAGGACTTCCCCAACTACACCCGCGGCGGCTGGGGCCCGAAGGGCGCCGCCACCCTCATCGCCAAGGACGGGCGCCGGTGGCACGAGGTCGTCACCGAGGAGGTGCTCCGCAAGGTGCCGCTCTTCAAGGACTGCGACGACCTCTTCCTCGAGCAGGTCATCATGTCGCTCCGGTCCAAGCAGGTGGCCAAGGGCGAGCTCGTCATCCGCCGCGGCGACATCGGTCGGGAGCTCTACCTCATCGCCCGCGGTCGGGTGGAGGTCCAGGGCCCGAGCGGGGAGGTGATCCGCGTGCTCCGCGACGGTGACCTCTTCGGCGAGGTGGGCGTGCTCCTCTCGCGCCCGCGCAACGCCGACGTGAAGGCCACGCGCGACTGCGATCTCTTCGTGCTCGAGAAGGCGGACTTCAGCCGCATCCTCCGCGACCACCCGCAGTTCGCCGACGCCGTCCGCACCGTGGCCCAGGAGCGCTACCGCCTCGAGGTCGACACGTCGACGCTCATGAAGCCCGTTTGATTTCAGGCACTTGTGCGCACGGCCTGGACATATACAAAGGTTGGACATATGTTGTACGTACCATGTTCAACCCGCCGCTCCGCGTGAACGCCGTCGCCTCGGCCAACCTCCCCAGCCAGTTCGGCTCGTTCCGCGTCCACGTGTTCGCGGACGAGAGCGGCGGCAAGGAGCACGTCGCGATGGTGCACGGCGACGTCTTCGGGATGGAGGACGTCCCGACGCGGATCCACTCCGAGTGCTTGACCGGCGACGTGCTCGGCTCCCTGCGCTGCGACTGCAGGCCCCAGCTCGAGCGGGCGCTCGCGCGCGTCGGGCAGATGCCGCGCGGGGTGGTGCTCTACCTCCGGCAAGAGGGCCGCGGCATCGGCCTCGCCAACAAGATCCGGGCGTACGAGCTCCAGGAGCGCGGCCTCGACACGGTCGACGCGAACCTCGCCCTCGGGTTCGGCGCCGACGAGCGACGCTACGACGTCGCGGCGTCCATGCTGCGCACGCTCGGCGTGCGCTCGGTGCAGCTCTTCACCAACAACCCCGACAAGATCGCGCAGCTCGAGGGGCTCGGGGTGCGCGTCTCGGCGCGCATCCCCCACGAGATCCAGTGCGGCGAGCACAACCGCGCGTACCTCGAGACCAAGGCGCGTCGGAGCGGCCACCTCCTCCGGCTCGAGGGCGCGAGCGTCGCCGGGGAGGTCGCGTGAGCGCCGCCGCCTTCGAGGTCGAGGTCTTCTTCGACGGCGAGTGCCCGCTCTGCATGCGCGAGATCCGCATGCTGCGCCGGCTCGACCGCGGGCGGGGACGCGTTCGCTTCACCGACATCGCGGCCCCGTCGTTCGACCCCTCGGAGCTCGGGCTCTCGCTCGAGGTGCTCATGGATCGCATCCACGGGCGCCTGCCCGACGGGTCCCTGGTCGAGGGGGTGGAGGTCTTCCGCCGGCTCTACGCCGCCGTCGGCCTCGGGCCGATCGCGGCGCTCACCCGGCTCCCCGGGATCTCGGGCGCGCTCGACCTCGCCTACGTCGCGTTCGCGAAGAACCGCCTCCGCCTCACCGGGCGCTGCCGCGACGACGCGTGTGCGGTGCCGGCGCGCTGATCAGCGGCGGCGGCGGCGGAGCCGCGCCGCGACGAGGAGGCCCACCGCGCCGAAGAGCGCCCCCGCGGGGGCCCCGGCGCGCGCCGGCCCGAACGAGCAGTAGTAGCCGTGCCCGTCGTATTCGCTGCGCGTGCACTCGTCGATCTCGAGGTCGGCGGTGGGCACCGCGTCGTCGTGCGTCGCGAGCGAGAACGTGCGGACGTTCGACTCCGACACGGTCACGAGCTCGGAGCCGTTGACGAGGGCGCGGCGGGGGTGCCCGCGGAGGCCGAGCGTCGCGCGCTTGGTGAGGGGCGCGGTCGCGGCGCCCTTCTGCCAATCGACGAGCTGCACCGCGCCGATCACGCCCGAGCAGGCGTCGCGCGACGAGGCGCGGTACGACGGCGCCGAGAACGGGACGACCACGAGGCTCTCGCCTTGTTGCCCGTCGATGACGCGGAACGCCTTCTGGATGCGGTCCTGATCCTCGGGCAGCTCGCCGGCGGCGATGCCGGTGTCGGTGCCGCCGCGCGGGCCGAACGACACGCGCTGCACGAGCGTCGGGTTGTCGAGATCCTTCACGTCGAAGAGCGAGACGTTGAGGTTGCCGCCGGGATCGCTCCGGTCGACGCCGAGGCCGAGAAGCTTGTCGCCGCGGGGCTCCATGTGGAAGACGAAGCCCGGCATGTGCAGCTCGCCGCGCTGCTTCGGGGCGGCAGGGTCGGCGAGGTCGATCACGAAGAGGGGGTCGGTGTTGCGGTAGGTGATCGCGTAGGCGCGGTCCTTGTCGAAGCGCACCGCCCGCAGCCCCTCCTGCTGCGGCAGCGCGAGGGTGGTGTGGCCGAGGGGCTCGAACGACGTCTGCCCGTCGATCTTGAAGGTCTCGACCTCCGGCATCGCGGTGCCGTTGGTGCTCGTGCCGATGCCGCGCTGGCTGACGACGCGGAGCACGCCGTCCCTCTCGTCCATCTGCCAGCGGCTGAAGACCGGGCCCGCGATGGGGATGGACGCGAGGGCGAACATGTGGCCTGAAGGGTCGCGCACGTCGACGACGTCGATCGAGCCCTCGAGGTTCTGGTAGTAGCCGTAGCTCGAGGGCGGCGCCTTCGGCGAGTCGGTGAGCCCGCCGAGGTAGATGCGCTCCTTGGTCGCCATGATGCTGCGCTTCCACGGCTTCCAAGTGGTGGAGTTGTAGCCCGCGGTCACGCCGCGGAACGTGAGCTGGTCGATGCGACGGAGGGACGACAGATCCTTGAGGTCGAAGCTCGTCAGGGTCGTGCGGGCGGCGGTCGCGCACCCCCAGCACCGGGCGTTCTCGAAGGTGGCGAGGTAGAGCACGTCGCCGACCACGCGCGAGTCGGCGATCTCGCCCGGGATCGGGAACGTGTCGACCACGCGCGGCTTGCTCGGGTCGGCGACGTCGACGACGACGACGCCGGCTCCGGCGTCGGCGGGCCGGGAGTACCAGTACGAGCTCTTGTTGCGCACCGGGACCGCGGTGCCGTCGGGGGCGAACGCGCCGTTCGTCATCGCGACGAGCAGGTTGCCGCGGCGGTACATCTCGAAGGGCTCGCCCGCGAGGCGCATCTGCCCGAGGAGGCGGAGCTTGCCGGGCGCCGAGACGTCCACGACCGACACGCTGCCCGAGCGCGACATCGCGTAGAGCTTGCCGCCCTCGAGCTGCACGATGTCGGCCTCGGCGATCGCGCGATCGGCGGCGCCGGGATCGATCGGCGTCTCGTCCACGGGCGTCGAGCTCTGAGGGGACGCGGTGTCGGCCGACTCGCTCGAGCCGCACGCGACGGCGAAGAGGGCGAGGAGCGGAGCGGAGAAGCGAAGCGAGCGAGCGAGGAGGTTCTGCATCGAGGTTGCTCGCCCTTTCGCAAGCGCCGCGCCACGCCGCACCTTCGCTCAATTCGCTGCATTTTCGACCACTTACGCCGCAGGCACGGGGGCGACGCCTGACATTCGTGTCAGGCGCGCCGTCGCCGCGGGTGGGCGCAGGCGGTCACTTGAAGTCGCCGAGGACGTCGTCGTAGAGGACCTCGTACGCGCCGCGCGCCTCGGAGCCGTTCGAGCGGATCCCCAGGCTCACGTACTTGTGTGTCGCGCCCGTGCAGAGCATCGGGCCGCTCACCGTCACCTTCGCGCCGTCGACCGACAGCGACGCCGAGCCGCTCGCCCCCAAGGTCACGTCGAGCACGATCCGGTGCCACGCGCCGTCGCCCGGCCAGGCGACGACCGCGCGCTTCTCGTCCTGGCCGGCGTCGCTCCCGTCGGTGCTGATCCGGCGCAGGCGAACCTCACCGTCGATGAAGTGCACGAAGGCCCCGCCGGTGCCGCTCGGGAAGTCGCAGACGAACGACACGAGGCTCAGGAACCCGCTCGCGAACGGCGTGTCGGGGGCGCCCCGCTTCACCGACATCTCGTAGTGGACCGTCTTCGTCGCCACCGGGATCGTGATCTCGGAGCGCGCGGCGAGGTCGACCTTGCCGGCGGGCACGGCCGCGCGCAGCGCCCCGGGAGCGCTCAGCCCGAGGGGGACGACCTCGAGCGCGCTGCCGTCGCCCGCGAGCACGATGTCCGGCGGAATGGACGCGTCCTCGTCGAACGAGAGGCAGAGCGAGTGCCCCGGGTGCGACGGGCAGAACGGGGGCCCGGCCTCGACGGCGCGGTCGGCGCGCGCGTCCGCCGCCGGCGCGGGCGCGTCCGCGCCCACGACGTCGACGCTCGCGGCGTCGGGGCTGGGCGCCGAGGTCGCGCCCCCCTGGAGCGCGTCGAGCGACACCGCGAGCGAGCACCCCGACGCGAGGGTGGTCGCCGCGATGGCCAGGCGTCGCGCGCGCGGGAGCCGCATGGGTGGATCCTACTCCCTTCCCACCCCGTCGTCCGAAGCGTTGGGCGTCGGCCCTCCGAGGCTCCCGACCGGCAGCGTCCCGCCTCGCGACTCGACGTCGCGCCGAGTCCACCGCCGGGAGAGCTCGCGCTCGACCCGCGAGGAGATGGCGCTCCGCCGCGGCGAGCGCGCGTCGAACGCGAGAGCCGCACCCCATGGCTCGCTCGTGGTTCGGCCCCGAGCCGGGCGCTGTCATCGAGACCTCAACGAAGGCTCAACGTCGACCGGCCCGCGATTTGTCACGGTGAGGCCATGAACGAAGAGCGCCGTCCCTCCTCGATCGCGCCGGTCACCTTGGGCTTCGCGCTCCTCCTCGCGCAGGGGGTGGTCGCTTGTGGGAGCGCGGCCGCGGGCGACGAGAACGTCGCGACTCGCGGGGCCCGCCGTCCGACCTTCGACGAGTGGGCGGCGGTGAGCACGGTGCGCTACGGCGACGCGTACGTGGTCGAGGGCGACATGATGTTCACGCGCGAGCAGGCGAAGGCCTACTACGAGGCGACCGTATCCTCCGAGGGGGCGCTCTGGAGCTACGCGGACGGGGCGGGCGGGATCAGCAAGTTCCCCGAGGCTGCGCAGCGTGACATCACCTGGTGCATCGATCGCGTAGCCTTCACGAGGGACGAAGCCCTGAGGCTCGAGGAGTTCGCGCATCAGGCCATGGGCGCGTGGGAGGCCGTCGCGAACGTGCACTTCCGGCAGCAGGCGTTGCCCGACTGCGAAGGCTCGAGCGCCCTCGTTCGCATCGGCTTGATGTTCGAGTGGCAGGCGCACGTCGCGTGGGCGAGCCCCCCCAACGACGTCCGGAGGTTGATGATCAAGAAATCGACCTTGGCCAAGAGCTCGCAGTACATGCTCGCCGTCATGCTGCACGAGCTCGGTCACTCGCTCGGGTTCGGCCACGAGCACGACCGCACGAGCGACGCGACGCAGTGCGCCGACATCGTGGGCTGCGGACAGTTCCTCACGCCCCGCGACACGAGCAGCGTCATGTTCTACGCCAACGCCATGAGCGGGTACACGGGCACACCGGAGGCGGGCGGGGGCTACAACTACATCACGCAGTGGGACCTCGAGGGCGCGCAACGCGTGTATGGTGCACCGACCGACGTAGTGAACACGGACGACGGGACCGTCTTCGCGCGGAAGCGAGGGAGCGGCGACTTCTACCGGCGTGACGTCGGAGGCTGGACACGCATCGGCGGTCCGGGGCGAGCCTTCTTCACCGTCGGCGCCGCGCTCTATGGCCAATCTCCGGTGCACGGGCGCGCGAACCGGTACGTGGCCGGAGACTCGTGGCAGACGCTGCCCGGGGGCGACAACGCGCAGCTCTTCCGCTGCGGGACGGCGGTGTGCGCGACCGACCCGAACACCCAGGCCGTCGCCCGCTTCGACGGCGTGAGCTGGACGGCGATCGGCGGCGCCGGCCTGCGCTTCTCCACCACCGAGAGCCTGCTCTGGGCCATCCGACCGCATCAAGAGGGCGTGGTCTCTTGGACGGCCGCCAGCGGATGGTCGTACATGGGCGCCGGGCCCGCGAGTCGGGAGCTCGCGGGAGGGGGCACGACGATGTACCGCATTCCCACGGAGACGTACGCGGTCGTCCAGCGCTGGGACGCTGGGGGTTGGACCACGCTCGGTAGGACGTTCCCACGCCTCCACCAGGTCCACGCGACGGGATCCGACGTGTACGTCGTGGATGGAGGCTACGGGGTCGTGTGGAAGTGGAACGGAGCCGATTGGGAGCGAATCGACCTGGCGCCCTTCGTCGTCTTCGAGCGGCTGCACGGCAGCTACGGGCGCCTCTTCGCCACGACCGCGGACGGCACGATCTACCGGCACACGGGCGCGGGCGCGACCTCCACCTGGACGTCGTTCGGCAAGCCGTAGCGCGCGCCGACGCGCGAGGATCGACGCCGCTTCTCCGCGGCACCGGGGGCGTGTCGCGGGCGCGACGACCCGCGGGCGCGCCCGGGCGCGCCCGCGCCGCGCCGCGCCTCGAAGCCGTGATATCCAGGGGTTGGCCGCGCTCTGCAATGGCATCGAGCTTGCGAGGGAGCGGCCATGCGCGAGCTTGCACGCCTCGTCACGTTCGCGGCCCTCGCCCTCGGCCTCTGCCTCACCGTCGATGCGAGCGCCCACGAGAGCACGACCGGCTGGGTCCTCGGCAACGCGCGCGGCGGCAAGGTCGCCTCGGGCCGCGGGTACCAGCTCCTCAACGTCTACAACAAGCTCTACGTCGACGTGCGCGGCGGCAAGACGCCCGCGCTCGACGCGATCGCGACCGCGCCCGAGAACGTCGAGATCCGCACCAAGAAGGGCGGGGAGCTCCGCTGCGGCGACGTCTTCACCCTGAGGGTGGCCGAGCACACGCTCGCCTACGATCCCAAGTCCGGTGCGGTCACGCCGAGCGCTCAGGGCGAGGCCGACGAGTGGCGCTTCCTCGGCTGCAAGAAGGGTGAGCCCGTCCCGCTCGGCCAGCCGCTCGCCCTCGTCAACGTCCGTCGCGCGGACGCTTGGGTCGGCTGCAAGCGGCTCGGCGCCGCCGCGTACTGCTGGGACGACAAGCAGCTCATGGGCATCGCAACCGACTGAACCCACCCTGAAGAGCAGATCCATGATCCAACGAGTGTTCCCGTTCGCGCTCCTGGCCACCACCACCCTCGGGGTCGCCGTCCTCGGCGCGCCCGCCGACGCGCGCGCCGACGACGCGTGCGCCGCCGCCCCCGCGGCGCCCAAGGGCCACGTGCTCGCCCGCATCGACAAGGCCGAGGGCAACGGCGCCGTCACCGCGCGCCTCGTGGGCGACGTGCCGGCGCGCCAGCGGCCCAAGACGGGCGACGAGGCCTACCTCCTCACGTGCGCTGGAGCCCGCGTCGGCGGCGCCGGCGACACGACCGTGCGAGCGGCGAGCGGCGCGAGCGTCGACCTCGTGATCGGCATGCCCCCCTCGCAGCTCGTCGGGAAGTACCTGGCGATCGACAGCGGCTTCGACTCGGAGCCGCCGCTGCAGGAGGGCGAGGTCCGACCCCCGGCCGGCTACGCCAAGGCCCGCATCCTCGACGTGAGGGTCGAAGGCGGCGGCGTGCGCGTCGTCATCTCTCGCGGGCCCGGCCAGGGAGTGATGCCCGGCGCGCGAGCGTACATGGTCACGGCCAAGGGCCAGCCGGCCAACCGCGGCGCGTTCACCGTGCAGCACGCCCAGAGCGCGCGCGCGAGCGCGGGCTTCATCCCCCGCGCGACCCCCGACTCGATCCGCGAGAGCCCCGACGTGTTCGTGGAGGTCGGCAAGCCTTGCCAAGCGCCCTCCCCCGTCGACCTGAGCGGCGCCGAGCTCTTCGCCGCCGCCAAGGGGTCGGTCCCCGCCGGCTGGGCGGTCCTGCCCGTGCCCCGCGATCGCTCGGGGTGGCCGAGCTTCCGCGTCGCCAAGGGCGCGAAGGACGGCCTCCTGCCGCAGAAGGCGTGGATGCTCGTCGGCGTCGGCGCGACCTCGAGCTACGTGCCGGCCCACGTCTCCGACGTGACGCTGAGCGAGGCCAAGGTCACGATCGACGCCCAGAACCCCGACGCCCTGAAGAACGTCGAGCTTCGTGTCCTCGTCAACGCGAGCGCGACCTGCCCGACGCGCTGACTATCCGTTACAGGATAGCATCAGCCGTCTTCGCGCAGGCCGAACTTCTTGACCAGGCGCTTGAGGACGTGACGATTGGCGAGCCCCAGGTCCCGCCAGGCCTTCTCGTGGACGCCGCCCGCGCGCTCGATCGCCGCGCGGACGTCGTCGGCGGTGAGGGCCTTGGCGTCGACGCGCGCCGCCGGCGGCTCCGAGCCGCTCGCGCCCGACGCCTCGAGCTCGGCGGTCACCTCCGGGGTCAGCTCCGCGATCTCGCCGGCGCTGCTCGCGAGGCTCGCCCAGAGCAGGAGGTCGATCTCGCGGACGTGGGTGCGGTAGCCGTGGGTGACGAGCGCGCGCACGAGGTCGATCGCGAGGCGCGGCTCGCCGGTCTTGCCGTTCCAGCCCTCGAGGAAGCGCTCGCCGATGTCCGGGTCCTTCGACGCCGCGCGGCGCAGGAGGTGACGGGCGAGGAGCGGGATGTCCTCGCGGCGCTCCGCGAGCGACGGCACCGACAGGCGCAGGCGGAAGCGGGCCGCGACGTCGCTCTTGAGGGAGGCCACCGGGCGGTTCGTGGCGGCGATGAGCCGGAAATTCGACGTGCGGAGCTTGGGATCGCCGAGGCGCTGGTATTCGCCCTTGTCGTCGAGGACGCGGAGCAGCCGGGTGGACAGCTCGTGGCTGAGCTCGCCGATCTCGTCGAGGAAGAGGGTCGAGCCGTCGGCCTCGGCGATGAGCCCGGGGCGCTCCGGCATACCCGCGTTGGGATAGTTGGCGACGTGGCCGAACAGCTCGGCGTCGATGAGCCCCGCGGGGAGCGTCGCGGCGTTGCGGCTGACGAGGCGCTTGCCCTTCCGGGTCGACAGCTCGTGCACCGACTGGGCGATGACCTCCTTGCCGGTCCCGCTCTCGCCGAGCAAGAGCACGTGCGCCGTGCGGCCGGCGATGAACGCGGAGAAGTCCCGCAGCTTCCACGCGGCGGAGCTCTCGCCGACGAAGCCGTGCGCGTCCGCCTCGCCGAAGGCGTGGAACGAGCGGCCGAGGCTGCGCGCCGCAGGGAGCGTGGCCGGGCGCTCGGTCGCCATGAGCAAGAGCCGCCCGCGGACCTCGCAGACGTCGCCGGGGGCGAGCGAGGTCTGGTCGACGACGCGCCCTTGCCCGTCGAGGAGCTCGCGCTTGCCCACGTTCTCCACGCGGAAGCCGCTGGCGTCGGCGCTGATGACGAGCTGCTCGCGCGACAGGTAGGGGTCCGCGAACACGCCCGCGCTCTCGTTCCGTCCGGGCCGCTGCATGAGCGGCAGCGCGCGCGGGTGGCGATCGGCCGCGTCGCGCTCGCCGCGACCGAGGACCTTGCTCTCGCCGCGGCTGGCGAACGGGAGCACCGTGCCCACGAGCTTCGGCTCGGTGGCGTAGACGACGACGAGCGCGGGCCGCAGCTCTTCGCCGGAACCGTCGCCGCCGCTCTCTCCGCGTGTGTCGAGTGTGTCGCCTGCCGAGGACATGCGCTTCCGGGCTCTCGTGTGGCCGGGTGTGATACCCTACCACAACTGAGGGAGCGATGACGAGGAGCCGCCTCATGGCCGCGTTCTTGGGCGGCGCGGTCGCCGCCTGCCAGGTCCTCGTCGGCATCGGGCACCGCGACGCCCGGGGCGCTGCAGACGCTGGCGACGGCGCGCCCGGGGCGACGCTGGCGGTCGACGCGAGCGGCGATGGGGCGGGCGCGCTCCAGTGCAAGCTCGGGACGGTCGCCTGCAAGGGCTCGTGCGTCGACGATCGCACGTCGGGCGACCACTGCGGCGCGTGCGACC
>JAEUKG010000808.1 GCA_016794325.1 Myxococcales bacterium
CGTGATCCTCCAGCGAACCCACCTGCCGAGGGGGCAGTCGGGGTTCTGGGAGAGGAGCACCTTCGTGACCTGCGGGTTGGCTGCCGGCGGACTGCCGGTGAACACGCTGGTCATGTCGAACGCGGCCACCATCGGGACGAAAAGACTCTCGTCCTTGCTGGGCGAGGTCTCGTACGCGAGGTAAACGGCTGGCGCGTTGGCGCCGCCGTTCGTCAGGGCTCGGATCTCGAGCCAGAAGACCGCGTCCTGGAACGGCGCGACCCCGAACACATCGTTCTCACCTTGCGCGATCGACGAGACGCTGATGTCACCGCGGACCGTGATCCAGTCCTGAAGAACGAAGCTGTTCATCACCCCTCCCCTGTCTCGCGGCGCCCCCGACTCGGCGAGCCTACCGCGAGGAAATAGGTACCCCTCGAAAGAAGTGCGGTCAAGGTCTGGTCCGGGAGTTGGTTCGTTCTCGTCATGCCGAACGACGACGTTGTTGCCTCGCGCAACACGCGTGGCTCATGCGGCTAACCAACCCTCGAGCGGTCTGCGGCTCACGATGCCGCTCGACGCTTCGAGGTCGCAAGCGCGCGCTTCGCTCTGGGCGTCGCTCGCCGGTTGTTGAAGGCTGCTTCGTCAGCGGCCGAGGAGCTCGCTTCGCTCCGGGCGTCGCTCGCCAGGCGCCGACGGCTTGGTCAGCGGCCGAGCAGCACGTCGCGCTCGGCGAGCTGGTCGGCGTCCTGCACGAACTTCACGAACGCCGCGTACGGCTTGCCCGGAAGGACGCGCCCGGCCGGGATGTCGATCACGCGGTCGAAGTGGATCGCGTGCCCCTCGACCGTGTCGCGCACGGAGACCAGCCGGTCGCCGTCTTTGATCTCGCCCCGAGGCAGGTCCGCAGGCATGCGGAACGACTGGGGAAACACGACCTGGAGGTGGACCTCGAAGTGGCTCGCCGAGCCGAGGAGCAGCGGGGTCTGGCGCTCCGCGAGCGTGGCGAGCTGCGCGAGGTGCATGGGGAAGATGCTCCGCAGCGTGACCTTGTCTCCTTGGGGGCGCAGGAGCTGCGAGACGTCGGCGTCGATGTCGAGCACGAGCGGGAGCATGGTGTCGGTCTGGTTCAAGACCTTCACCCCGCGGAGGCGCGCGCCCGGGAGGTTGCGCGCGAGCAGGCGCGACTCGATGAGCTCGTCGCGTTGCCCTCCCGCCACCTTGTCGAGGACGTTGCGCATGCCGATGCCGAGCTTGCCCGAGTAGCTCTGCGAGATGGCGGCCTTGGCGGAGCCGTCCTCGTGGACGTCGATGCGGCCGGTGATGACGAGGGCGTCGGCGGCGCCGGCGGCGGGCACGACCGTGGCCGGCGCGCCGGGCACGAGCAGGTGCGCGGGCTGGCCGCGCATCTCCGCAGGGACGTAGCCGTAGGGCGCGAACTTGTCGCGAACCGAGAGGAAGCGGCGCCCGTTGCCCTCGATCTCCAGGGTGAGCAGCGCGGAGTCCCACGCCTCGACCTCGGTCATCTTTCCGACCGGAGGCATCGCGAGCTTGTTCTTCACGAGCGCGAACGACACCGGCACGCCGAGCTGGCGCACCAGGTGGTAGAACGCGGCCTGGCGCGATCCGCTCTTCGACGTGAGGACGCGCCGGCCGTCGGTCTCGTCGCCGTCTTCGATGTGCTCGGTGACGTATTTGTAGGCGGCGCGCGCGCGCTCGTCGCGCTTGGCCGCGGGGATGGCGCCTGCGATCTCGGCGGCCTTCTTGCCGAGGCGCGGATCGAGCGGGGTGTCGTCGGAGGTGGAGTCGACGAGGCGCTCGAGCATCTCGGCGAGGCCTCCGCCCCAGCCGACGCGCACGCTCGGCAAGAACTCGGTCGGCGGCGGCGCCGACGGCTCCTCGGGCGCGGGCGGGCTCTCGTCGACGCGCCACCGGCGCTCCACGAAGAGGCCCTTGGCCGAGACCTTCGGCGCCGGGACCGCGCCCCGCGTCTCGACCTCGACGTCGCGGTCCTTCGGCGTGATGGCCACGAACTCGCTGCGCCAGTAGCCCTTGTCGGCCTCGCGGAAGTACCACACCGGGCCCTTGTAGCGACGCCCGCGCGCGTCGCCGCCCTGGGCGGTGATGTGCTCCATCTCGATGTAGTCGCCGACCTCGAGGTGGGGCATCGTCAACGTCGGCTTGCCCTGCACCGCCTCCGGCTCGAGCACGGATCCGTCGGGCTTGATCACCCGGAGCCGGAGCACGAGGCCCTCCGGCGGCTTCTGCTCCGCCTCTTTGTTGATCGCCTCCTGCGACTGGATCTTCAGGATCTCGTGCTCGAGCATCTCGCTCGACCCGTCGGGGTGGATCCACGTGGCGGCGTAGTCGAGCACCCGCGCCGCGGTGCCCTCCATCTTCTTGCCCGAGGCCTCCCACGCCTTGAACTCGGCGATGACCTTCTTGCTGTCCATCCGGTACGGCTCGAGGAAGGTCGCGCCCTCGAGCAGCTCGACGGCCTCGCGGAGGTCCTTGCCCTTGCCTCCGGCGTGGATGGTCTCGGCGAGCGCGCGTCGCAGAGCGCCTGCGTCACCGCGCGCGTAGGCCATGTCGGCGAGCCGGAAGCGCGCCGCGCCGTCGGCGGGGTTCTTCGCGAGCGCCTTCTCGATCTCGGCGAAGGCGGCCTTGGGGTCGCCCGACCGCAGGAGCACGTCGGCGATTTTCCCAGCGATCTCCTTGCGATCGGGGCGTCGCTTCTGCAGGCGTCGGAGCTCCGCGATGGCGGCGGGCCAGTCGCGGCGAGCGATGGCGCGGTCGAGCTCGATCTCGGTATCCGGATCGAGTTTGTGGATGCGCGCCGCGACCTTGTCGGCGATGGCGGCCGCGCCGTCTTGCTCGAGCGCGGCGAGGTACCCGGCGAGGACCTCGGTGTTGTCGGGGAAGCGATTCGCGAGATCCTCGAAGGTGCGGAGCCGCTCTCCGCGCCAGCCGAGGCGCCCGTACACGCGCCCGAGCTGCTCGGGGATCTCGTACACGGAGGGGAACTCGGCGGCGAGCTTGCGCAGCGGCTCCACCGCCTCCACGAACCCGCGCTGATCGGCCTCGTCGAGCGTGAGCCACGCCCTCGAGTACCAGAGCCGCGGGTCGGCGGTCGTCGCGCGGGTGTGGAGCTCGCGCTCGTTCTTGCGGCGCGACTCCTCGGCGTAGATGGGATCCTTCGCCGAATACACCGCGGAGAGCGCGAGGGCGACCGGCGCCGCGTTGGGGGCCGCGGTGAGCGGCTCCATCAGCCACGACGCGACGTCGTTCATTCCCTCGGCGTGGGCGGCCTGGGCCGCGAGCGCGCGGGTGACGGGCGAGAGCGCCCTCTCGTTCGTGACCGCGGTGAGCAGCACGTTCGGCGACGGTAGCGGCTCCGTCGTCGACATCCCGTAGGGCAAGCGCGGGTCGGCGTCGGTGGGGAGCCGCGCCGGTCGGCCGTCGGGCTCGAGGACGCGGACCACGGTGGAGTCGTCGAGGAGCTTGGCCACGACGCGGTGCCGCCCAGCGCCCACGCGCACCGCGCCTCCGTAGCGGTGCCAGCCGCCCCACTGCGCGATGTCGCGCTCCACCACCAGCACGTCGTCGACCCAGAGCGCGATCGATGCGTGGGCGGCGACCACGAGGTCGCGCGGCCGGTCGGCCGTGAAGAACGTCTCGGCGTAGTAGATGCCGCCTTCGCTCCGCTCCGTCGCCGCGACGAGGCAGCGGTTCTGCTCCGTCTTGAGCACCCGCGGCGTCGTCCCGCGCTTCGGCTCCTCCGGCCAGGTGACGGGCCAGGGCGCGCGCTCGGCGGCGAAGCTCTTCTTCCGGTCGCGGGACGTGCCCGAGCCGAACGGGCCCGCCACCCGCACGCCCTTGACGCAGCCCACCGCGCCGCGCACGAGCTCGTCGTACGCGTCGCCGGTGACCTCGGCGCGATCGTAGGCCTCGGCGACCGACCACTCCGCGAGCTCGGCGTAGGCGCGCCAGCCCACGTTGCCCGGGCTCGCGAGCACGCGCCGCACGGCGGCCTCGTGGGCCTTGTAGAGGCCCGGCATCGAGCCGCGGAGCCCGACGAGGTGGTTGGCCGCGAACCACGCCGCGAGCGGCGCGTCGGGGTCGCGCGACGTCCTCGCGGCGTCGAGGG
>JAEUKG010000475.1 GCA_016794325.1 Myxococcales bacterium
AGATCTGGACCATCGTCGTCACGCCGGCGGCGTCCATCGCGCCGCGGAGGAACACGATCTCGAGGAGGGGCCGCTCGACGAGCCAGAGGAGGAGCGCCGCCGCCCCGAGGATCGCGGCGCACGCCGCCATCGCGCGGCGCACCACCCGCTTCACCGCCGCGAGGTCGCCCTTGGCCGCGTCGTCGGAGAGGTGCGACAGGAGCACCGACAGGAGGGTCGCCTGCAGGAGCGACGTCGGCACCGTCGCGACGTCGAAGGTGTACTTGAGGAGCGTCGCCCCGCCGGCCACGCCCGCGAGCCCCGCCATGAGCTGGTCGACGATGGGGTTGACGCGCGTGATCGACGACCCGCCGACCTCGGCCGCGATGAGGCGCGACGCCTTCGCGAGCGCCGGGGGCCGCGAGAGGGTGAAGTCGACGTGAACCCCCGCCGCGCGGACCGCGAAGAACAGCACGCCCGCGGCCACCGCCTCACCCGCGAGCTGCGCGCAGGGGATGATCATGACGCCGAGGCGCGCGCGAAGCGTGTAGATCGCACCGAGCGCGACCACCATCCCCAGCGCCCCCGCGATCGGCTGGGCGAAGAACTTGTGCTCCGACGCGAGCACCGCGCCGAAGAACGTCTTCACCGACAGCGCGACGAGGTAGACGCCGAACGGGGCGACCATCGCGAGCGCGAGGGCCCGGTCTTCGCCCTCGTATTTGAAGGAGAAATAGCCGGCCGCCGCCCCCGCGACGACGAGCGCCATCCCCCCGCCCACGAGCAGCGTGTACGAGAGCATCGCGCCGAGGAGGCGCGGGACCGACCCCCGATCGACGAGCCGCGCCTCGGCGAGCACGGGCACGAGCGACGAGTCCTGGTACGCCGAGAAGACGAGCGACCCCGCGAACGAGAAGACGGCGAAGCAGAAGTAGTAGACGTCGGTGGCGTGGCTCCGCCCGAACCACGCCGCGAGGAGGAGCGGCAAGAGGCCCTCGCCCGCGCGCAAGACGATCTGCGCCGGCAGGAGCATGAGGCTCGTCGCGGTGAGGCTCTTCTTCTTGGGGGCGGCCTCGGTGGTCACGCCTCGAGCACCCCGGGGACGTCGGCGAGGCCGATGACGGCGATGCCCTCGCGCTCGGCGAACGACAGGAGCGCGCGCGGGCGCCGGAGGATCGCGAGCGCCTGGCCCTCGGTCTCCGCGTAGGGGCTCGTGCCCGGCAGGATCTCCACGTTGTGGAACATGCAGGTGAGCACGACCGGGCGGGTCGGCGCCTCGGCGCGCGCGCGGGCGATCGCGTCCGCGGCGACGGCGACGATCCCGCGCTCGCTGCCGCGGGTGGGGCGGAGCCACCGGGGCTCGAGGCGCCCGCCGAGGAGCGGCACGGCGCCGAGGGGGTGGGGGAGGATCGTGACCGGCACCTCCCACAGCGGCGACGACCCGCGCCGCCCCGGATCGCGGCGATCGGGGTGGTAGGGCTGCGTCGGCGCGTCCAGGAACGCGAGCCCGGGGGCGCCGTTCGGCGCCCAGTCCATGAAGGGGGTGACGCTCGACTCGACGGTGTAGCCGAGGTCCTCGAGGATCCCGAGGGTCGCCGGCCCGACCCCGAAGCGGCCGGCGCGGAACGAGCGGGGCGCGCGGCCGAAGGCGTCGCGGAACACGCGTGTAAGATACACGAGCTTGTCGCGCTCCACCTCTTCGGGGTAGTCGCGCTGGAACGCCTTGGTCTCGTCGGGCTCGAAGGCGCCCGGCTCGGCGAGCTCGCCGTGGAGGTGGGTGCCGAGCTCGGCCTCGGCCTCGACCGCGCGGAGGGCGGCGACCGAGGGCTCGTGGCGCATCACCTCGGGCGACAGGAGGTAGGTGGCCTTCGCGCGGTGGGCGCGGAAGAGCGGCTGGAGGTGGAGGGTGACGCCGCGGGTGACGCCCTCGAAGGCGAGGGGGCGCTTCACGCGCCAGCGCGCGCCCTTGTCGCACTCGGTGTCGATGGTGACGGTGAGGAAGACCTTCGCGCTCACAGGACCCTCGCGTGCTCGCGCGCGAGGACCACCGGCTCCTTCGCGAAGTAGTGCTTGAACTGAGCGATGCTCTTGCGCTTCTCGTCGGGATCGTCGGCGAGCGGGATGCCGCCGAGGTCGAACGTGTGGCAGCCGGCCTCGCGCGCCCACGCGATCGCGGCCATCACCGTGGGGACCATCTTCGAGTACGCGGTCGTGCGCTCCGGCGACGTCGCGCCGATGACCCAGGTGGTGAGCCCGCCGTGGCGCGCGACGAAGGCGGCGCTCACGGGGCGACCCTCGAGCTCCGAGACGACGACCGCGCCCCGCCCGGAGCCGAGCAACGTCCGGTCGATCGCCTCGAAATACACATGGGGTTTCAAGCTCTTGCCCTGCTCGCGCATCAGGGTCGCGTAGAGCGCCTCGAGCTTGCCGACCTCGGCGCCGCGGACGACGCGCGTGACGACGCCGGCCTTCTCGGCCTGGCGCACCCGCTGGCGCAGGCTCTTGCCGTCCTTGCCGGCGAACGGGTCGGCGTCGCCGAGCGGCACCCGGAGCGTGCGCGCGTGGGCGCCGTCCCACGTCTGGGTGATCCGGAAGCCGGCCGCGATGAGCCCCCGCTCGGCCTGGGCCGCCTCGTCGCCGGCGAAATAAGGCATCGCGGTCACGCGGACGACTCCGCGCTTGCGCGCCGCCCTCGCGAGGGCGCGCGCGACGTCGGCCACGTCGCCGACCTCCCTGCACACCGGCCCGCGCTCGCAGATCGCCGCGGG
>JAEUKG010000484.1 GCA_016794325.1 Myxococcales bacterium
CGACCGCCGGGACCGCAGCGCGCGCGCGGTTCATTGCGAAGACGTAGCTCGGGTCCTTCTGGGTGGCGGGGTCGGTATTTCCCGCGGTGGCGCCCTGCACGCGGGCCTCGATCAGGGGGGTGACGCCCGGGATCCTCGGCACGGCCTCGTCGAGCGCGCCGAGCGCGAGGCCCGCGCGGGCACCCTCGAGCGCCGCGTCGACGTCTGGCTTGCGCGCGGCCTGCGCGGCGAGGTGGAGATCTCGGATGCCCTCGCCGAGGATCCGCTGGTTCGGGATCGGCGACTGCCGCGCCCCCTCCGCGACGCGATCGAGCGCGCCGATGACACGCTCCACACGATCGTGAGCGCTCGGCGCCGAGGCTGCCGCGCCTGCGGGCGCGTCGTGGTCCTTGATCTCGAGGGTCCCGTCCGCGTTCTTCACGGTGTACCCATGCGCGCCGTGGTCCTTGTAGTCCTTGCCACCGTCGGCCTTGTCGCTGTTCTCGTCCAGGCCCCACGGGTCTACTGCCGTCGACAGGCGGCCGTGCACGTAGGCGTAGGGGTTCAGGTCGGCGCCGAGGCCGTGGATGGTGAGCGGGTCGGCGCTCGTCCACCGGCCGAGCCTCGGGTGCAGGTAGCGGCCGCCGAAGTAGGTCAGGCCGACCTCGATGTCCTCCTCCTTCCCCGTGAACTTGTAGTCCTCACGGAACGACCCCCAGCGCGCCGGCCGGTAGTCGGCCTCCGCCGCCCCGTGCGGCTGGAACGTCGTCCGCTCCACGAGCTCGCTCGTCTCGGCGTCGATCACCACGCTCGCCGAGCCCAGATGGTCGCCGACCTCGAAGAACACGTGCAGCGACTTGCCCTCGAGCGTCGGCAGGCCCGGCGCGTACGCCAGCCGCGCGACCCCGCCGAGGTAGATCGCCTCCGTGTCCACCGTCCGCTCGTAGTCGTTCGTCAGCTCGTCGTAGCCGGCGCGGTTCAGGCGCAGCGAGTCGAACACCTCCACCGTGTGCCGCTCGCTCCCCGACACCGTCGCGCTCTTGAGCACGCGCTGATCCATGTGGTACGCGTAGCGGAGCTCGGCGTCGGGCGCGCTCGCGGGCGTATCGGGATAGCTCGGCTCGGTCGCGGGAATCGTGCTCCCCGCGTAGTCCCAGCGCCGGGCGCGCGTGAGCTGGCCCACCTCGTCGTACTCGTAGGCGTAGCGCTGGCTGCACTTGCTCGTGCCGCCCACCATGCACGTGCCCGGACGCTCCACGCGCAGGTCCACGAGGTTGCCCGCCACGTCGTGCACCGCAGCGACGCCGCTCGCCGACAGGAGCTGGTTCGGGCGGGCGGGGTGGTGCTCGATCACCCCGAGCGACCGGTCGTACCGCTGGCCCTGGTCGTCCTCCGTCTGCTTCGTGTTCCCCTGCCAGTCGTACGCGTAGCTCTGCGTCAGCACCCGCCGGTTCGTGTTCCTCGACGGCGCCGGCGCTGCGTCCCCCGCCGCGATCTCCGCCGCCAGCGGCATCGTCTGGAAGCCCGTGCCGCCCTGATATGTGTAGTTTACATTCGTGACCCGGTACAGGTCGTCGTACGCGAACTGCCGGTGCACAGGCCGCATCGTCGTCGGCCATTCGCCCGGCGGTGAGTTGTCCCGGACCCAGACCGGCAGGTCACCCTCTGCGGAGTTGTACTCGAACCCCAGATCGATCAAGTGCCTCTGGGTCGTGTCGCTGGGGGGCGCGGGGTAGCTCGGGCTCCCGATCCACTGCGCCGGCGCCAGCCGCGCGACCGCGTACCGCGTGTTCCGCCGGTAGCCGTCGTACTCCCACGTCGCCGACGTCCCCGCGAGGTCGCCCAGCGTCGCGCTCTCCGGCTTCCCGTCGGCGGCGAACACCTGGTTCGAGACGAGCGGGCCGTAGCTCGAGCCG
>JAEUKG010000496.1 GCA_016794325.1 Myxococcales bacterium
GCAAGTACACCATCTCGCTCACCGGCAACTCCGGCTGCATGGGCCTCAAGCGCTCCGTCGACGTCAACGTCTACTACCCCCGCGCCGCCGGCCGCTGAGCCCGCGCTATCCCTGAACGCACACCGAGGCGACGAGAGAGCCCCCGCTCCCTCGCCGCCTCGTCGCACGCCCGGGCTTCACTGTCGAGAGTGAAGCCGCGGCCAGCCGGGCGGAGCTACGCGGCGCGACGCGGCGCTCGATCGGCGCCGCGCGACGCGGTCCGTCGCCGGAGCGCGAGCCCGACCACGACGAGCGACCCCGCGAGCGCGCCGAGCGCCCCCGCTGGCCCTCCGGCCGCCGCGCAGCCGCCTTCGTCCGCGCTCCCCGCCGAGGGAGGCCCGCCGGCTCCCGGGCTCGACGGGGCGACACCGCCACCCGAGGACCCACCCGCGCTCGGCGAGGATGGGCCCGTCGGCCCCGCGTCCAGGGGCGCCGCGTCGAAGGACGCTGCGTCAGCGGCGGGGCTCACGGCGGAGTCGGGCCGCGCGTCCGCCGCGCCGGCGGCGTCGGACGCGCCGCCGGCGTCACCGACCGCGGCGTCCGGGGGTGCGCCGGCGTCACCGATCGCACCCCCGCAATACGCCGGCCCGCCGGGCGGTGAGACCGACGACTCCAGGATCGCCTCGCCCGCGAACCCGAGGAAGCGCCCCTCGATCCACTTGGCCCGCGTCGCACGCGCCTTGAAGAGTACCGGCGCCGCGCCATCCCTCGTGAGGTGGTCGTTCACGATGAGCTCGCCGGTCGGCCCGATCCCCCCGAGCTCGTTGAGCCCCGTCCAGATCCCGCGCTGGGTGATCACGCCCGAAGGCGAGCGAATGAACGCGATCATGTCGTTGCCGACCAGCTTCGTGAAGCCGGCCCAGTCGCACATCGTGTCGAAGTCGACGTGCGCGCGACCGCGAAACCGGCCACTCTCCCTGATGTACTCGGGGATTGAGACGTTGTAGAAGCCACTCGGGGCGAGCGTGACCGTTCCCGTCGGGGCACGAAGCTCGATAGAGGCGAGCCACGTGTTCTTGTCCTGGTACTGCGAATAGACGCCCGATTGGCCGGACACGACGATGTCGTTGACATCACCAGGAGCGAAATAGCGGGTGAGGTGGGGTGCGATGCTCCCCGGTAGATCGCAGTAGTGCACGTGGGAGTCGCTGTTGAAGCCCTGCGTCCTCCAGACCGTATTGCCGACGTCGAGGACGCCGGCGATGCCGACGACGACGGTGTACGGACTGTGATCGCGCAGACACTGGTACGAGATGCCGGTCAGCGCGTCGACCGTGATCGGGCGGGTGTTCGGGAATACTCCCTTGTTGAGGCCCGAGACGTAGTAGCGGCGGTTGGCGGACACCCAGCGCTCGTCGCGGACCGCGCCGGTGAGCGTGAGGGCGCCAGTGCCGGTGTCGCCGACGTCGTCGCCGACCCGCGTGTCGGCGCCGGTCGCGATGTCGCGGATGAACAGCCCAGCCCTGCTCGTGTAGAGGATCCGCGTCGCGTCCATGTCGAGCGCGCGGCCCGGCACCCGGTGGAGCACGCTCAGGCTCGGCGTCGCGTCGTACGCGAGCGGGATCGTCACGCTCCGCACCAGACCCAGCGTGTCGTAGGCGTCGACGGTTAGGGCCGTCCGCCAGGGATCAACGACGACGTCCTGGTCGATCGTCGCACCCGAGACGGTGGCGAGGACTCTCTTGTATGGGTTGGGGACGGAGACCACGATGTGGTCACACGGATGGAGCGCGCTGTCGTCGCACGTCGCCTTCACGCGGATCGGGGCCGGCGAGCTCCGGAACATCCAGTCGCGAGGTGACTCGATGGTGAGCGTCGGGACTCGGTCGTGGATGAACGTCCGCGTCTCGCTCACCGTCTCGCCCATCACGTTGGTCGCGGTGATCGTCGCGGGGGTCGGCCCCTCGGGGAGCGCCGCGATCGGGACGCTCGCCTGGTACGCGATCCCACCCGCCAGCGGGAGCGGCGTCGTGACGCCGCCGATCGTCACCGTCACCGACACGATGGCGTAGGTCGAACCGACGTCGGTGCCGACCGCGACCACGTCACCCGCGACCTCGCCGTTGCCGGGCCCGCTCACCTTCTGGTTGATCGCCGCCAGCGCCGAGCTCGCCGCGAGGAGGATCACCGCGAAGATTGCGGCGACGACCACGAGGCGGAGGCGCCCGCGTGGGAATGCGTGTACGCTCGTATCCCACCGAGCTGGCAACTCCCGCCAAATTCCGCTGCGGATCTGCGCCATGAGCGAAACCTCCCTTTCTGCCGGGGGTACACAGCTCGCCAAACCTCGTCGCAACGAAATCCAAGAAAGCACGCGCTTTCAGCCGTGGACCTTCGGGGGGCGCCACGGACGGACCCCAAGACCGGCCGATAGCTGCGTCGTCCGGGTCTCGAGCTTTGGGGGCGGCTCCGGCCTGGGTGGGGCGCCTCCGGCGGCGGATCAGCAAAGCGACGAGCCCTCCGCTCCCAAGCACGACGAACAGGTCCGAGCTTCTGCCCGTCGCGTTGCAGCCGCTGCAGCCCTCACCCCCACGGCCGCCGTCGGGAGTCACCGAACCGTCCGCGCCCACGGAGGCGCCCCCCGAAGACGAGGAGGACGAGCCCGCCCCCGCGTCCTCCTCCTCGAGCCCCACGAAGCGCAACCGCACCCGGTCTGCGTTGAAGCCGGGGCTCTCGTCCAATCGCACGTACGCGACCGCATATCCGACGCCGACTCCTACCGCCCGAGCGGCGGTCTCCGAGTCCAGAGAAGCGGCGACCGCATCCCTCGTCGGCGAGACTTGGAGCCCGCTCGACGAGACCTTGAGTGTCGTCGTGCTGACGTCGAAGGAGTCGGTGTTCTGATCCCAGCCGACGTAGGCATAGGCGCCTCGCGAAGGGGAAAACACAAGGTCGCCTATGTTGTGCGTGAAGGTGCCGACCGCGATCGGCACGCCGTCGCGATCCAACGCATCCCCCGAAGGCGTGAGGCGAGTCCCATACACCGCGTAGTGCCCGTTCCCTAGCCGCCAGTCATTCCATAGAACGATCGACTCGGTCGGGCTCGACGCGATGCGGAACTCGCTCTTGTATTCGGATGGGGTGGTCGAGACTGGGCGCGACGGCACCAAGATCGCGCCCGCCTGCGAGATGATGGTCAGGTTGGCGTTGTGGGACGCGTCGGCCCACGCCACGAGGTAGTTCGTTCCGTCGAAGGCGACGCTGGGAGCGGCGCTGAGCGCTCCGGGAGCGATCCGAATCGGCGACGAGTCGAGCTTCGCGCCGCTCGCGTCGACGCGAAAGCCGACCAGGCCACCAGCGTCGGTGAAGGCAAGGAGACATGAGCTCTCGGCGCAGGCCGCCACCGGTGTGGACGGTACCGTCGTGCCTGCTGCGTCGAGTAGGGCGCCGTCTTTCGTGAGCCAACCATACGCTTGGGCGTATGGAGGAGAGGTGGCCCTCAGTGCCGCCAAGTAGCTCTGGCCGTCGAACGCCAAGATCCGGAGCGAGACTCCGGGCAGCGTGATCGACGGACCGAGGGGAGTCGTGGCCCCAGGTTTGACCTTCGACAGATGCGCGCCGTCCTGCTCCCTCCACGCGACCATCACGTTCGCCCCGTCGAACCCCACCGATGGAGCGGTTTGTGCGTTCGCGCCGCGGATGACTGCGACGGGCGGGGAGTCGAGCTTCGTGCCATCCGCCGCGACCCGAGTGCCGAGAAGACGGTTGTGGGACTCCGAGGACGTGCCCGTGCGATCGTTTGCGTTCCAGAGAGCGTAGCACGTAGCACCGCACGCAACCGTAGGCTCGGCGGGTGTCGTGCCCATCGCGCCGGCGTGCAGGAGCATCGGCGCGGAGGGTACCCCGGTGGTAGAGACCGTCGTGGAGTAGAGATCCGGGCCGTGAGTGCCGGCGGTACCTCCGATCCAGAGGCTACGGAACGCCGTCCCGTCGAAGGCAGCCGCATGCCTCTGCTCGGCGGTGAAGACAGTCGAAGCCGCGTCGACACGAAACGGCGCTCCCGCGACGTTGTCCGATGAGACGATCGCGGCGTTGATGGCATAGCGGTTCGAGCCCGTCGGTAGAACGTCGTGCCACTGCAGGTAGTAGTTGCCGGATCCATACGCGAGCACGGGGTCATCGTCGGCTCGCGAGCCCATGACCGGCACGCCATCGGGGTCCGAGACGACGCCGCTGGCGAAGCGGGCGGACATCACACTTCGGTGGTCACGCATCGACCAAGCGATCAGGCACCCGCCGGCACCGTCACACGCGATCGGGACGCGCCACCCCGTACGGGCAAAGACCGCATCGAGACCGCTGGCCGTGGCGAGAGCGGGCACGCCGACCTGCGCGCCCGCCTTGCTGACACGCGCCACGTGAATCGACGCCTTGCCACCGCTCGCGCCGGCGGGCACGCGCGCGAAGACGACCACATGGTTCGTCCCGTCGAAGGCGACACTCGGCGAGACGTCCTTGACGCCCACCGGGGCGGCATCGACGACGATGGGAGCCGGGCTCAGGTCGAGGATCTTCCCCGCTGGGGTGACCCGAGTCGCATGGATGTCGGTCGCGAGGGCGCCGGCGTTCGGTCTTGGTCTCCGAGAAGTGCTCCAGACGACGAAGAAGTTGGTGCCGTCGAAGGCAACGCTGGGCTGCTCGTTGGTCACGATGTCGCCGGGACCGAGGTCCTGAGCGATCACGAACCCCGTCGGGTCGAGCAGCTTCCCGCTGGCCGCCTCGATCCGAGCGCCACGGACCGTCCGATCGACCCAGACCGCAAGGTAGTTCACGCCATCGAACGCGATCTGGGGATCGGTGCCGCCCGCCGGCCCGAGCGCCGGGGTATCGAAGCTGATCTCGGGGCTGATGACAGGGTCGAGGACAGCAGGAAACCGTGTGGTCGCCAGGGTGCGCTCGTCGACGGAGAGCACCAGCCGATCCGGCTCGGCGCGGAGCGCGACCGGAGCCCGGGCGCCATCGGCCCCGATCCATGTAGCTTCTCCGTATCTGAGCGCGGCGTCGCCGGCGCGGAGGCTCGCCCCGACACGCTCGCGCCGCGTCTCCGCAGCGCCGCGGAGGCTGACGATGACCTCGAGCGGGCCGACGCCGGCGGGCGCAGACCGGAACTCCCAGCTCTGCTCGACGCCGTCGGCCGTCGGCCTCACGCGCTCGAGCACGCCGCCGCGATCGATCGTGACTCCGTCCCCCGCCCTCGAAGGGCGGCGCGCGGCCGCGAGGGAGACTCCTCCCCGCTCGACCCGCGTCGTCTCCAGCTCGAGCGGGCCTCCGCTCGAGGTCGCTGCCCCGTAGTGGATCGCGCCCCTGGAATCGACCACGAAGCTCGCGCCGATCCGAATCGCCGCTGACGCGCCGGGCGGCGGGCCGCCCCCGGGTGCGGCTACGCCTGCGAGCGCCACCAAGGCGATCACCGCCGGGCCGGCGAGACCACGTCGGCGAGCCCCGGTCATCGGGCACCTCGAGGCTTACAAGGAGCGAAGCTCAGCAAGTCGTGTGCCATCGGCGAAGACCTCCCTTTTTCATGGGGGGTACGCGCCTCGCCGCGCCTCGTCGCAGGAAAATCATCGCGCCTACGAAAAAAAGGGCGCGGAGCGGGCCCCGGTCAGCGTTTGCGCGTGGCGACGAACAGGTGGAACGCCCCGGGTGGCGAGGCGTCGAGGGCGCGCCCCGGCACTGGGCGGGAGCTCGTCAGGTAGAAGCGGCAGTGGTCGCCAGACACCCAACTGGGGTAGTCGTCGTCGGCCGACGAGAGCTCCGCGACCCGCGTGGACTCGGGGAACGCGTCGCCGGGCTTCGCCCGCCGCGAGACCCAGACGTCGTTCTGCGCTCCTCCGTCCCCGGGGCGGTTGTGGTAGAGGAACCGGTCGTCGAGGGTCACGACCGGCGCGTTCTCGTCGCTCTCGGTGTTGACCGCGTCGACGGCGTGGATGGAGGTGACGACGCCGAAGCCGTCGATCTCCGCCACCCACACGTCGAGCTGCCCCTTCCCGGGCCGCGAGAAGGATGCAAAATACACGGAACGTCCGCTCGGGTGGAGGTAGGGGGCGGCCTCCGGTCCGGCGACGTCGAAGAGCGTCTGAAGGCGCGGCTTGTCGAAGTCGGTCGCGACGTTCACGCGGCTCGCCGACCAGATCCGAGTCACCTCGTTCTGGTACACGCCCGCGTCGTCCGGCACGCGCGACCGGGACGACTCGAAGAACATCAGCCGGCCGTCGGCGCTGAGGCTCGGCCAGAACTCGGCGCTCGCCGCCTCGTTCACGACCGGCAGCGGGCCGACGACACGAAAGGGCGCGCCGGCGTCGGGCCGGGTGACGGTGTAGATGTCCGTGAACGAGGGCGGAACGCCGTGCGAGATCATCATCGTGAGCTCGTCGGGCGACAGGCGCGCCGACACGATGAGCTCGTCCTCGAGGCCGGCGACAGGGACCGGCTCGCCCCACGGCAAGTCCTCGCAGGGCACGCCCGGGGGGCCGTCGCTGCCGCTGTCGCGCGGGGCATCCGAGCCCGCGTCCGAGGCGTCCGGCGCGGTCGATGCGTCGGCCCGCGGGACGCAGCGCTTGGCCCGCGGCTCGCACACCCGACCCGCGCTACAGTCCGCGTCGGAGTCGCAGTCCTCGAGCGACGAGAACGCATGGCAGGTCGGAAGGAGCGCCATCGCCGTCAGCGCGACGGCGACCACCGTCGCGGCGCCGAGGCCGTTTCTCCGCGCGCGGGGGGTCATTTCGCGAAGAGCAGATCGGGGCCGGTCGCGGAGGGCGGCGGCGGGGGCACCGGAGCGGCGACCGGTGTCGATGACGCGCTGGCGGCGAGGTGAGAGGAGGGTGTGTGGAGGGAGGGGCGCCCCGGCGCGGACGCGGACGCGAGCGTAGGCGCGGACGCGAGCGTGGGCGCGGACGCGAGCGTGGGCGCGGACGCGGACGCGAGCGTGGGCGCGGACGCGGACGCGGACGTGGGCGCGAGCGTGGACGCGGACGCGACTGTGGGCGCGGACGCGAGCGTGGGCGCCGCGTTCGGGGCCGACGACGGCTGGGGCGTGGACGAGGGCGACGCGACGATGCGCCCGACGAAGATCGCTCCGGCGACGAGAAGCAGCGCGACGAGCGCGAGCGGGAGGCGACGCGACGACCGGGACGCGAAGACCAGCGCCTCGTGGGCGTTGGCTGGGCGGGCGCGGGGCGACGCGGCGAGGCAGCGCTCGAGCAGGGCGCGGTAGCGGCGGGGGACGGCTACGAAGGGCTTGGGGTCGCTCAGCTTGTAGGCCCGACCGGTGAGGACGCGGTAGGCGATGACCCCGAACGAGTAGACGTCGGAGGCGAACGTCGCAGGCTCGCCCCTCGCTTGCTCCGGCGACCACGTCGCGGGCGTACCGATCAGGCGCGCGCGGCTCTCTTCGTCGCTCGCGAGCCGAGCGAGACCGAAGTCGGTGATCACGATGCGACCGGTGCCGTCCTCGACGAGGACGTTCTGGGGCTTGAGATCGCGGTGCACGATGCCCGCGTCGTGCGCCGCGCCGAGCCCGGCGAGGAGCTCCTGGACCACCGCGTCCGCGTTCGGTAGCGCCGCTCCGTCGTGCTCGGCGAGCACGTCCGAGAGGGTCCGCCCGCGAACGTACTCCATCGAGAGGTACGATCGTCCGTCGGCGACACCGGAGCCGAAGACGCGGCACACGTTCGGGTGGCTCACGCGGCGTCCGAGGAGGAGCTCCTGGCCCACCCGCTCCTCGAGACCCCGAAAGACCTTCAACGCCACCTGCTGGTCGTGCCTCGTGTCCTCGGCGAGGTGGACCGTCGCGCTCCCGCCCCGCCCGAGCTGTCGGATGACCCGATACCGGCCGTCGACGAGCTCGGGCGGCGTCGCCGCGCCAGGTGCCGGGACGTTGGCCGGCGCCTCGACCGACGCGCCCATCGACGCGATCCCCACACGACAGACGGAGCACGCAGCGACGTGCGCGCCCACTTCGTCCACCTGGTCGGCGGGGAGTGTTCCGCCGAGGTAGCGGAGCAGCGTCTCCTCGTCGGGGCAGTCGAGCGTTGTGCCGATCGCGGCGCGCACCGAAGAAGGGTAGCACGAGCGCTCCGCTCGGGATCTCCAGCGTCACCTCGCCCACCGTCAGCGTGCCTCCGCCGGGGCCGATCTTCGCGCTCCCCGACGGACCTCCACCGCCGTCGTCTCCGCAGCTCACCACCACCAAGAGACCAAGACCCAGCCCGAGGCCGAGGGCGCCCACGCGTCGTACGTGCTTCATGACTCTCTCCCTCGACCTCAGGTCGACCGAATGCACGGAGCGCGTTCAGGGCTTGGGCTTCATGTGGAGCAAGAACGTGTCGTTTGAACCGCTGGCCGTGTAGTCCACGCCCATGAGCGTGATGCTACCCTCGAAGCCACCGGTCACGAGGAGCCCGCCCGCTGGAGTCGTGACCATGGCGTGGATGTAGTCCTTGCCCGGGCCGCCGAATGCGGTGCTCCACAGGTGGTCCCCGTCACCGCTGAGCCGCA
>JAEUKG010000541.1 GCA_016794325.1 Myxococcales bacterium
CGGGAGCCACGGGGTGAGGACGAACTGCGCGTGCTTCTTCTGGATACCTTCGGTGGTCATCGCCACCCACGATACCAGATCACGTCACTGGTGGATGAAGACGACGGTGCCCGTCAGCGCCTTGGCCGCGCCGTGCCAGCCCACCGGCACCGCGGGCTCGGTCCAGAAGAAGATGCGGCGCGCGTCCTCGGGCGCGAGGTTGATGCAGCCGTGGCTCTTGGGCTGGCCGAACACGTCGTGCCAATACGCGGCGTGGAGCGCGTAGCCGTCCTGGAAGTACTGGACGTAGGGCACGTCGCGGAGCTCGAACTCCTCGCCCACCGTCTTCGAGTCCATCGTCGCGGTGAGGTACTTCGTGTGGATGCGGAAGATGCCGCGCTTGGTCGACTTGGTCGTGGCCGGGTCGTCGAGCCCCGCCTCCCCCGTCGAGACCAGTGTAGCATACACGGGCTTCTCGCCCTCGTAGGCGACGAGGAGCTGCTTGGTGACGTTGATGTCGATCCACTTCTCGCCGGCCACCGCCCAGCCCGGCATCTTCTTGGCGATCTCGATCTTGCTCACCGCGTCGACGGGGACGAGCTCCTCGTCGGTGGTCTCGAAGTAGTGGCTGCCGCCCCACGAGCGCACCTTGCCGGTGAGCTTGACCACCGAGCGCCACTCGAGCGGGCCTGCGGGGGCGAGCTTGCCGCCGGTGGGCTTGAAGCGCTTCTGGCCGCGCGCGCGGACGATGCCGAACGGGAGCTCGACCTCCTTGCCGATCACGACGCCGTGGTAGTCGGAGCCGCGGATGGGCCGGAAGCGGTCGGTCGGGAAGAGGCGCAGATCGGTCGACAGGCCCATGCGCCGGCCCTCCCAGAGGAAGGTGTCGATGAACGCGACGCCGTTGTGGCGCGAGAACTCCCCGGCCTTGATCACCGCGCCGTTGGGGACGAAGCCCGAGAGGTTGGGCACGCGGGCGCCGTTGGCGAGGAACGCGGGGACGTCGGGATCGGTCGTCTTGTCGGCGAGCATCTGGAGCGCGTCGGGCGCGTCCTTGCTCGCCTTCCACTTGAGCCAGAGGTCCTGGCCGTAGCGCGCGCCGCTGTCCTTGTCGCGGCCCCAGTGCTTGATGTGCTGCGCGTAGTGAGGCTCGAACGTCTTGACGTCGTCGGCGGTCGGCAGGCGTGCGTACGCGGGGCCGCCGCGCTGCGCCATGCCGTAGATGTACGGGAGCTTCTGCGTCGGGTCCGGGCGCCGGAACGACGCCTTCACGACGGGGTGGTTCGGATCGGTCGTCGCCTCGGAGCCCAGGCACACGTAGCCGACCGGGCGGATCGCGCGGAACCCGCCCGCGCACCCCTCGCCGCCGATCTTCTTGGGGCTCGCCTCGACGGCGGCCCCGGCCTTGAGGTACCCGATCTTCGGCGACTTGGTGTCGGGCCGCGCGAAGACGCGCGTCTCGAGCGCGGTCGCGTAGACCATCTCCTCGCCCTTGCCCTCGGTGGGGACGGGGTGGCTCGCCCCGGCGAGATCGACCGGCGCGAAGCCTTGCTGCTTCGGGAAGAGCTGGCCCTCGCCCGGCGCGACGCCGGAGGGCACCTCGCCGGAGCCGGCGCCCGTCGTCGCCGACACCGCCGGCGCGTCGCTCGAGCGGCCCTTGCACGCGACCGCGCCCGCGCCGGCGAGCGCGGCGACGAGGAGCGGGAGGGTGACGCGGATCGACCTCACGGCCCCAGGTGTGCCTGGGCCGCGCGCGTTGGGCCAAGTTTTTGCCGCGTCGCGCGGCGCCGCGTCAGGCGAGCGCGCCGACGGCGGCCTCGACCGAGCGGCAGAGGGCGCCGGTCGTGACCAGCCGCTCGATGGCGACGATGTCGGCGGCGAGGGGGCGGTCTTCGGTGAGCGGGGCGACGACCTCGCGCACCGCGGCCCTGGCGGCGGCGACGCCCTTGCTGGGCGCGAGGGGGGCGCGCTGGTCGAGGCCGGCGGCCGCCGTCATGATCTCGATCGCGAGGCAGGTCCGCACGTTGCCGACCACCTCCACGAGCTTCTTGGCGCTCACCGAGCCCATGCTCACGTGATCCTCCTTGCCGGCCGACGACGGGATGGAGTCGACGCTCGCCGGGTGCGCCAGGACCTTGTTTTCGCTCACCAGCGACGCCGACGCGACCTGCGCGATCATGAGCCCCGAGTGGAGCCCGCTCGACGGCGCGAGGAACGGCGTGAGGCCGCTCGACAGCGACGGGTTCACGAGCTGCTCGACCCTGCGCTCGCTGATGTTGGCGAGCTCCGCCGCCGCCATCGCCGCGAGGTCGAGGGCGAGCGCGAGCGGCTGGCCGTGGAAGTTGCCGCCCGAGAGGATCTCGGTCTCGCCGCGGTCGATGAAGACGCTCGGGTTGTCGGTCACCGAGTTGACCTCGCGCTCGAGGACGCTCCGCACCCACGCGAGCGCGTCGCGCGTCGCCCCGTGGACCTGGGGCATGCACCGCAGAGAGTATGCATCTTGCACCTTTCCGCAGTCCTTGTGGCTCTCCATGATCTCGCTGTCGGCGAGGAGGCCGCGGAGGTTCTTCGCGACCAGCGCCTGGCCCGGGTGGGGCCGCGCCGCCTGGAGGCGCTCGTCGAACGGGGTGGACGAGCCCTTCAGCGCCTCGACGCTCATCGCGCCGGCGACGTCGGCGACGGTGGCGAGCCGCTCGGCGGCGAGGAGGGCGAGCGTGCCGAGGGACGCCATGTATTGCGTGCCGTTGATGAGGGCGAGCCCCTCCTTGGCCTCGAGCTCCACCGGCGAGACGCCCGCCTCGGCGAGCACCTCCGCCGACGGGCGCACCGGGCCGGCCCCGCGACGGGCCTCGCCCTCGCCGATCATCGTGAGCGCGAGGTGGGCGAGCGGCGCGAGATCGCCGGAGGCGCCGACGGATCCCTTCGACGGGATGCGAGGATGCACCTCGGAGTTGAGGAGCGACACCAACCGATCGACGAGCAGCGAGCGCACGCCGGAGTGCCCGAGCGCGAGCACCTGGGCGCGGAGCAGCATCATCCCGCGCGTCTCGGGGACGCCGAGGTCGGGCCCCACGCCGGTGGAGTGCGAGCGCACGAGGTTCCGCTGGAGCGCGCGGATGTCGGCGGCGCCGATGCGCGTCTCGCTGAGCGCGCCGAAGCCGGTGTTCACGCCGTAGACGCGCGGCGCCTGATCGCCGCCGGCGCCGATGGCGTCGATGGCGCGGCGTGACGCGTCCATCTTCGCGCGGGCGTCGGGGCAGAGCGCGACGGGCCGCCCGCGGAGGGCGACGTCTTCGAGGTCTTCGAGCGAGATGCGGCGACCGAGGAGGACCGGCTCCATGACCGCCTCGTTAGCACGACGACCCATCGCGCTGGGGGACAGTCGACGCGGCGGAGGGCCCCCGCCCGCGCCTCGACACCACACCCAAAACGCCTCCCAAGCACCCGGTTTCACACCACAATCACCGACCACATCCCCGTGCCGGTGCCGGTGCCCGTGCGCCCGTCCCCGCTCCCGCGCCCGTGGCGCGACCTAGCCGAGCCGCTCGAGCACGGCGACGACCTGCTCGGGGCTCCGCTCGCAGAGCGCCGACAGACGCGCGCCGTCGAAGAACGCGATCGTGGTCCCCGCCCGGGCGATCGCCGTGACCGCAGGGGCGATGCGGTGGATCGTGTCGCGCACGCCGTAGAACGAGTCGGGCTCGACGACCGCGAGCGGCGCGCTCTTGCCGGGCTCCACGAGGGCGATCGAACCCTTGGCCACGAGCATCGCGACCTCGGGCACCTCGCCCTCGCGCGAGAGCACCGTCTCGGCGTCGTAGGTCTCGAGCCGCTGGATGCACGAGAGCATCTCGTCGCGCACCTGCACGTCGAGCTGCCCCATCGTCTCGTGCATCGAGAAGAACGAGTCGATCCGGTGGAGTTGCTTCGTGTCTCGGATGCGCTGGGCGAAGTCGGGATCGCGCGCCATCACCGAGCGCACCACCTCCGCCGGGAGGATCCACACCTCCGAGACGCGCTCGGCGCGGAGGGTCGCGGTGCAGCGCGCGGCGCCGTCGCCGAGCACGCTCGACTCGCCGAGCAGCCACCCGGGGAAGCACGAGCGCACCATCCACGCGCCGCCCGAGGGCTTCTCGAGGTACACGCCCACGAGCCCGCTCTTCACCACGAAGACGCTCCGCGAGGGCTCGCCCTCGTTCACCAGCGTGTCGCCCGGCGCCAGCGTCCGCACCGTGAGGGCGGCGGAGATCTCGGCGGCGAGGTCCGGCCCGAGGGCGGCGAAGCTCCGGGCCGCGAAGAGCGACTCGAGCGGGGTCAGGCGCGCGCGGCTCTGCTCGAGCAGCGCGTGGATGGGCGAGCCGGCGAACCCCTCTCGACCGTCGATCTCGAGGGCGAGCGCCGCCGCCTTCTCGAGCGCGGTGAGGTCGAAGCGGTCGGCGAACTCGCGGGCCGCGGCCTCGAGGTAGCCCTTCGCGAGGCCCGTCTCCCCGAGCTTCCGCTCGACCTCGGCCATGGTGAAGAGGGTGGCGCCGCGGCGGTCGTGCTCGCCGAGGAGGCGCGGCAGGAGCTCGCGCGCGGTCCGCAGCGAGTCGCGGTCGCCCTTCGCGAGCGCGCCCGTGATCCGGGCCTCGATCGGCTCGTCCTCGAGCATGTCGAGCGCGCCGTCGAGATCCCCGAGGCCGTCGCCGTCGCCGTCCTCCGCGCCGAAGCCGGCGAGCTCGTCGGGGAGCTCGGCCTCGCCGGCGGGCGCCGCCGCGCGCGGGCGACGGACCGCGCGGACGAAGTCGTCGGGGCCGAGGCTCGGGCTCACCTTGCCCGACTCGTCGTCGACCGAGAGATCGGCGACGTGGATGTCCTCGCCCGAGGCCGCGAGCACCACGGTGACGGACCACGCCTCGCCGGCCACCCGACGCACGCGCCGCACGTCGCGGACCTCGACGAGGCGACCGAAGTCCGCGCGCAGGGTCTCGGCCACGCGCTTCCACACCTCTTCCCGCGTCATCCGTGCAGAGTACAGGATCGCCGCTCGACGGAGCGGTCGCTCGAGCGCCGAAATGGTGAAAGCCCGCTGGCACGCGCCGCGGGCTGATCGATGAGCCTGGTTGTTTCGAAAAAGGTCGCGTCGGGCGGTGCCTCCACGGGTCGACGAGAAGCCGGCGTCTCGGCGGACCGCTCGTGAGCGCCGCTCCTCTGAGCGGGGCCCCGTCGGTCGGGCTGGTCGGACGGCTTCAGGAAAACGGCCTACCGAGTCATCGAGCAGCTCGCCCCTCCTTGGTGGCGATGATGTCCTACCTTTCTGCACAATGCGGGCCGAGGTAGGCGCGCGCAGAAGTGCTTGAAATTGCACGAGCCCGTCGCGCCGGTTGAGCCTCCGCCGATCCACCTCTCGGGGCGCGAGCCTACCTTTCACCACCCGTTCCGCGGAGTTGGCTTCGGATCGACGAGGATCCACCCCTGCGATCGCGACCGGCGCAGCGCCCAGGAAGAGGTGGTTTGCGGGGGCCGCCCGCGCCCGTTTGAGTATGCTGCGCGCCCGCGAGATGAGACTCCTCCGACCCATCGCCTTCGTGGCGGGCGTGACCTCTACGCTCTTGCCTCTCCGCGCCCTGGCGCACGACACCCGCGAGCCGCACGGGCACGACGGCCCGCCGCGGTCCGAGGGGGTCCCGAAAGATCTCGACCGCCTCGTGCTCGACACGGGCCGGCCCGTCGTCCGCAAGGCGGAGGACGACGTCGTGCGCTTCCAGGTCCACGGCGAATACCAGGCGCGCTACCAGCTCATGAGGAGCTTCCTGCTCGTGCCGACCACGAGCGCGATCAACCAGAAGCCGGGCCTGGTCGCCGACTCCCTCGGCCAGAACCAGTTCGCCACCCACTGGTTCCGCCTGACGCCGCGCCTGCAGATCAAGGAGTCGATCGAGGTCGTCGGCCAGCTCGACGTGGTGACCGGGCTCGTCCTCGGCGACACCGCGCACGACACCTCGGCGGACTACACCCCGCGCGACGAGGTCAACGGCTTCAAGAACATCCAGCCGCGGTGGCTCTACGCCGACTTCCGCACGCCCATCGGCCTCTTCCGCGTGGGGCAGCAGCCCAACCACTGGGGCCTCGGCGTCCTCGCCAACGACGGCGACCACCCCACCCTCTTCGGCGACTACCGCTACGGCTCGATCGCCGAGCGGATCCTCTTCGCCACCAAGCCCGGCGGCAAAGACAGCGAGGTCAC
>JAEUKG010000571.1 GCA_016794325.1 Myxococcales bacterium
CCGACCTCGTCACCACCATCGACTCGTACACCAACGCGACCGAGGTCGAGCTCGTCCTCCCCTCGGCGGTCGAGGTCGACGGCGTCGCCGCCGTGCTCTGGAAGACCGACAACAAGGACGCGATCCAAGCCGCCATCGACGCCATCCCCGCGAGCGGCGGCATCCTCTACTTCCCCGCCGCCGACCGCGCCTACGCCGTCGCCACCGATCTCACCATCCCCGCTCACGTCCAGACCCAGTTCGCGCAAGGCGCCGTCCTCATGGTCGCCGGCGCCACCGTCACCATCCAGGGCCGCGTCCTCGCTCACGAGGCCCAGCACATCTTCGCCGGCATCGGCAAGCGCTCCGGCCCCATGGAGCGGCTCTCCGGCGACGGCGCGCACCCGCTCCCGTCGGTGGTCGGCAGCGCGCACCTCGGCGTCCTCGCCCTCGGCATCCGCATCGTCACAGAAGGCGGCCGCGGCGCGGGCGAGCTCGAGTGGAGCGTCGACGGCGGCAAGACCCGCACCCTGGACACCATCCCCGCGGACGGCATCTTCGAGGTCCCGGGCACCGGCGCCACCGTCACCTTCCCCGACGCCACCCACTACGTCGGCGACGCGTACGCCTGGGGATGCACCGCGTTCCTCTTCACCGGCGTCGGCCGCACCAGCGTGATCCACTCCGCCTGGTGGGGGCCGCCCCTCGACGGTGTCGGCGACGACTCGCTCGCCATCCAAGCCGCGCTCGACTGCGTCCCCATCTTCGGCTCCGCCACCGTCATGTTGCCGCCGACCCCCGAGGGCATCCAGGCGCCGCGGCTCAAAGACACGACCCGCCTCCGCCGAGGGCACATCGTCCAAGGCGCCGCCGGCACTCAATCCGACAACGGCACCGTCCTCTATTGCGACAGCCTCGTGACCGGCATGGTCGTCGAGTCGATCCACACCTCCGACGACGGCGGCGGAGGCGTCGCCGCCGTCGTGCGCGACTTCGCCCTCGAGTCCACCATCGCCGAGATCCAGAGCTGGGCCGACGCCCCCGCGATGATCGCCGTCGGCGATCGCGTCTTCACGAGCTCCGCCGACCGCGCCGACGGCGAGGGAAACCCCACGCCGCTCCACGATCCGAACGCCGAGCCTCGCTACTACCTCGAGTGCGTCGCCGCCGGCGCGAAGTCGGCCACCGAGCCCCGGAACCCCGGCCCCCTCAACGCCCTGGACGCCCTGCCGCCGGAGCGCGGCATCGGGCGCGACGTGACCGAGGTGGATGGGCCCACCTGGCGCTGCCGCATCCACGCCGGCGTCTACGCGAAGGTGAAGTGCTTCGTCGAGCGCGTCCGCGTGCAGAGCTTCACCAACGTCGGCATCCTCGTGCAAGCCGACCGCGAGGCCGTCTATCCCGCTGGGCCTAGCATCGCCAACGCCGGCGGCGCGAGCCAGTGCACCGTGAGCCAGTGCGGCGTCGGCGTCCTCGCTCTCGGGCCCGACGCCAACAACTGCGTCTTCAGCGAGGTCGCCGCCGTCGACAGCGGCTACGCCCTCTACGGCACCGATCCCGACGCCCCCGCGGAGGACGCGCTCCAGGGCGCCGTCGGCCTCTGGGACGAGGCCCAGGCCGGCGCG
>JAEUKG010000596.1 GCA_016794325.1 Myxococcales bacterium
AAGTTGAAAGCCATTATCATTAGACAGACAAACCGTTGCAAAAACGGAGGTTTACGCCGCTGGCGTACCTCCGCGCGACCGCCTCGCGCGAGGTGGATGGCCCTCGGACCCGCCGAGCCGGAGCTGCGTTCGCGCGCTCAAGCGTGCTTCACGACGGCGCCGGGCGCGAGCCGGTCGATGAGGTACGAGGCAACCTCGGCGGGCTTCGTGCCCGGCCCGAAGCCGGCGTCGAAGCCGAGCTCGAGCGCGAGCTCGTGATCGATGCGCGGCCCGCCGAGCAGGAGGATCACCTCGCCGCGCCAGCCCTGGCTCTCGATGAGCTCCACGAGGGCGCGCGCGTTCTCCTTGTGGCAGTTGCGCTGGGTGATGATCTGGCTGACGAGGATCGCGTCGGCGCGGAGGGCGCGCGCGCGCTCGGCGAGCTCCGCGTTCTGCACCTGGGCGCCGAGGTTGTGGGCGTCGAAGCCCTTGTAGCTCTCGAGGCCCTTGTCGCCGGCGATGCCCTTGTAGT
This sequence comes from Myxococcales bacterium, assembly GCA_016794325.1. Taxonomy (GTDB): domain Bacteria; phylum Myxococcota_A; class Polyangia; order Polyangiales; family Polyangiaceae; genus SXNL01. The sequence goes on from JAEUKG010000596.1 coordinate 512, forward strand.
TGAGGATCGCGTCGATCCCGACGGTGTGGGCGTCGGAGCCCGTGCACGCACCGACCACCACGAGCTTGCGGCCGAGTCGCGCCTTGATCCGGTGCTCGATCTCCTCGCGCCCGAGGGGCTCGACGCGGACCTCGGGGACGTCGATCGTCGCGGCGTCGACCGAGTGCTCGGAGTGGCCGTAGACCACGAAGAAGGAGTAGCCCTCGGCGCACTCCTCCATCGCCGCGACGAGCGGCTCCCGCAGCCCGTGGGCCTCGGCGAAGCGCTTCGCGGCCTCGCGGGCGCGCGGCGACGGCGGCAGCTCGAGGACGAAGCTGAGCTGCACCATCCCGTCGCCGTGGCGGTCGCCGTAGGCGCGGAGGATCTTGCTGGGCGGCTGGGTCGGCTTCATCGGGCTACCTCCCCTCGAGGGCGTCGAGCAGCGGGTTCAAGTAGTCGGGGGCGCGCTCGGCGACGCCGGAGAAGCCCTTGCCGCCGGTGCGCGTCCGCTTGACGTCGGCGAACGCCCCCTTGCCGATCGAGTCCCAGATCCCGGCGTCGGCCACCTCTTCGAGCTGCGCGAGGGCCTCGTCGAGCACCTGCCGGGCCCGGCGGGCCACGATGCCGTCGGCCTTGAACTCGATCTCGTCGCCGAGGTGTTTGCATGCGGTATACACGTACCGCGTCGCCTTGAGCGACAGGTAGCGATCCATGAGCATCGGGTTGTGGATCGCCTCGCTGAACATCCCGAGGAGCTCGATCGACTGGTTGGTGGTGACCCCGACGAGGTTGAACATCGCGTCGTGGACGTGGCTCTGGAAGATGTCGCCGGTCTTGTGCTTGGTGGGCGGCATCCACTTGATGGGGTGCCGCGAGAAGATCTGGCGGACGAGCTGGGCCTGGGCGAGCTCGGTGAGGAAGCTGTCTTCGCGCCAGGGGTCGATCTCGTAGGCGTGACCGAGCCCCATCTGCTCCTCCTTCACCCCCGCGCGGAGGGCGAAGGCCTCGTTGATGAACTGGCTCGCCAGCACCGTGTGCGCCTTCTCCACCGCGTCGGCGGTGGTGAGGTAGTTGTCTTCCCCCGTGTTGATGACGATGCCGGCGCGGGCGATGATCCGCCGCGAGATGTACTGGTCGACGAAGTTCCGGCACATGTTGATGTCGCGGAACAAGATCCCGTACATCGCGTCGTTGAGGAGCATGTCGAGCCCCTCGACCGCGGCCATCCACGCGATCTCGCTCATGCACAGGCCCGACGAGTAGTTCGTCTGGTGGATGTAGCGCTTCTGCTCCTCGGCGGCCTCGCGGGTCGCGGTGCGGATGATGCGGAAGTTCTCCTGGGTGGCGAAGGTGCCGCCGTAGCCCTCGGTGGTGGGGCCGTAGGGGACGTAGTCGAGGAGCGACTGCGCCGTCGCCCGGATGACCGCGACCACGTCCGCGCCCGCGAACGCCGCGGCCTTGGCCTGGAGGGCGTCGTCGTAGATGTTGCCGGTGGCGACGATGACGTATTTGAGCGGCGTCGGGCCCGGGCCCACGCTCCGCTTGAACGCCTCGCGATCGTCGCGCCCGCGGTCGATGCGGTCGAGGGCGGCCTGGGTGTGGGGCGCGAGGGCGGCCCGCGCCTCGGCCGGCGTCGGCCCGCCCTCGCCGCGGTCGAGGTCGTGCCCGTACGCCAGGCGCTCCGCGGCGTCTTGGATCGTGTCGGCCCCCGAGAGCACCGCGCGCCCGAGGAAGTGGGCGATGCCTCGCGGGAGGAGGCCCGCCGCGTGGTACCGATCGACGGCGGCGTTGACGAGCGGGATCCCCTGGTCGTCGACCCCGAAGGCCCCGTAGGCGCGGAGCGTGGTCCGTTCGACGCCGACGCTCGTGTGCGTGTCGATGTAGCTCTGGACGTCGTCGGCGACTGCGGCCGCGAGCTCTCGGCAGCGCGCGACCTTCTCCTCGTCCATGGGAACGGTGGCCATGGCCCCATTTGCCACACCCGCGGGGGCAGGGGAACCCCCTCCGCCGCTCGCTCAGGCGAGGAGCGCGCCGAGCGCCGACAACACCGCGCCCGCGGTGGCGACGGCGGCTGGGAGCTTCCAACCGATCGCCTTCGCCTTGGCGGTCGTCGCGCCGACGAGGCGGAGCGCGGCCGCGCCGAACACGACGACGCCGAGCGCGAGCAGGAGCGCGCCCACGCCGCGGGGCCCGATCGGCCGCGCGAGCAGCGCCGACACCCGCTCGTCGCTCGTGCGGCCGGCGCCGCCCGCCGCGGCGGCGCGGTCTTTGTCGGCCTGCCGCGCGCCGAGGGCGGTCAGCCGCTCCCCGGCGCGGTCGCGCCGGGCGCCGTCGCCGTTCGCGATCGCGGCGGCGCGGGTCGCCCGCAGCGCCGCGGCCGCGGTGGCGTCGTCGCCGCGCTTCTCGGACTCGTCGGCGATCTTCTTCAGCCGGTCGAAGCCGGCGGCGGACGCGCCGGTCGGGCGGCACTCGGCGGCGGCGCGGGCGAGGCCGATCGCCTCGACCCTCTCGCCGCGGGCGTAGGCCTCGTCCGACAGGACGAGCGCCCGCGACCCTTCGCGGTCGAGCCGGACGTAGAGCACGGCGAGCGCCCCCACGAGGCCGAGGACGACGACGGCGACGAGGCGGACGCGGGCGCTCACTGGAAGTCGCGCCTCCGGAAGACGAGGCAGCTGATCCCGAGGAGGATGAGCGCGTAGAGCGCGGCGTTGGCGGCGGCCCCGGCGACGTGGCTCCACACCGGCGCCTCGGGGACGTGCCCGAGCAGGAGCGGCCGCGGCGGGACGTAGGCGTTGAGGTTCGGCACCACGCGGGCGATTCCCTTGCCGATCGCGACCGCCGTGCTGCCGAAGACGCGCGCCGGGAGGTTCCCGAGCGTGTCGGCCGAGCGCCCGACGATGAAGATCCCGAGGGTGAAGATCGCGGTCAAGAAGGGCGACGAGAACGACGAGAACAGCGTCGCCACCGCGGCCACGATCGCGACCTCGAGCGCCGAGAGCGCGCACGACGCGAGGACGAGGCGACGCTCGCTCCCCGCCGTCTCGGAGAGGACGGCCATCGTCACGAAGAAGACGAGCGACCACGGGATGAGGACGAACACGCGCGACAGCTTCGCCCGCCACGAGAGCACGACGAGCGCGGCGAGGAAGGCGGCGGCGACGCCGCCGACGAGCGCCGGCGAGCGCCCCGTCTGCGCGGCGAGGATCCCGAGGACCGCGCCGCCGTCGATGGCGATGAAGACGACGAGCGTGCACAGCGTGCCGAGGTATTTGCCGATCACGTATTCGTGCCGCCGGAGCTGGCGGGTGAGGATCGGGAAGATCGTCTTGAGCTCGAGCTCGCGGTGGAGCGAGGTCGCGCCGAGGACGACGGAGACGAGCACGGTGTAGAGCGAGATCGACGCCGAGCCGAGGTCGGCGATGACGCGCGCCTCGTCGTGGAGCGACATGTTGGCGATGACGAGCGAATACGCCGTCGTCGCGAGCGCGAGCGCGAGGAGGCCGTAGAGCACGCGGGCTCGGACGGCCTCGCGGTAGGTGTTGAGGGTGATCGCAGCGATGCGCCCGAACATCGCCTCCGGTTCTACCCCGAAGACGGCGAGAAGCTCAAATATGTCCCAGAGTTGTCGGGCGAAGGCGCACGCGTCGTATGTAGGTTGGTGTCGGATGCGCGCTCGTGGAATACTCGGCCTGCCCGTCGGCGTAGGATCGGCTGGCGATCTTCCGCGCCGTGACTACGCTGCTGACGCTCCTCGGATGAAGAAGACCCTCGCCTGCCTCGCGCTCGCTGCGGCCTGCCTCACGGCGGGCTCGCCCGCGCGCGCCGAGCGGCTCACGGAGGCCGAGATCGAGCGCCTCCAGTCGGGGGCGACGGTGGTGCGCCCGCAGGTCGTGGAGGAGGAGGGGGCGCGCTACGTCGGCGGCGTCTCGTACGCCATCGTCGCCTCGTCGATCGACGAGCTCGCGTCGGTCTTCGACGACGTCTCGGCCTACCGCGAGCTCCTGCCGCGCACCAAGCGCGCGCGCCTCGTGGGCGAAAACGACGGCGCCCGCTACGTCGAGCTCCTCCAGGGCAACTCGATGCTCACGACGTCGTACACCATCCGGCTCCGCCACGATCGGGCCGGCCACGTGGTGCGCTTCCGCCTCGACCCGTCGCACCCGCACTCGGCCCTCCGCGACGCGTGGGGGTTCTTCCGCTACGAGGCGCTGCCCGGCGACCCCAACAAGGTGCTCCTGACCTACGGCGTGCTCGCCGATCTCGGGCAGGGCGTGCTCCGCGACATGTTCGAGGACCGCGTGCGGGCGGTGATGCTCACCGTGCCCGAGCACGTGCAGCGCTACGTCGCGCACCACGTGCGGCGCGCGCCGACCGCGAGCCGCTGACGCCGCGCGCCCGGGCCGCGATCCATCGCGGACGCCTGGAGCGGGGTCAGGTCCCGACGACGATGCGGACGCGCGGGCCGACGGTGACCTCGAGGTCCGAGCCGCCCTCGTGCAGATCGCCGTCGATCATGTAGCGCATGCGGGAGCCGCGGGCCGCGCTCACGACGGCGCGCGTCGCGACGCCGTCTTCGGTGAGGTGCGGCTGCATCGGCAGGGCGCGGTGGATGCGCGGGAGCTGCGTGACGAAGCCGAACGGGCTCGCCTTGACGCCGAGGATGTGGAAGCCCTCGTCGCGCTCGGCGTACCGGTAGAACGGCTTGAAGTTGAGGCCGATCTGGTCGATGGTCCCGGCCGCGACCGAGAGGTAGTCGCGCTCCTCCCACGTCGTGCCGTCGTCGAGCACGACCTTGCCGCGGAAGGGCTCGGCCATGCGCCGCACCATCTCCCCGCGCACGAGCGTGCTGCCGACGCCGCGGAAGAGCGTCTTGGCGGCGACGAGCGGGGTCGGCTCGCCGTCGCGGTAGTACTCCGCGAGGAAGCCGTAGACGACGCCGGTGCCGAAGAGGAAGCCGAAGTGATCGCCGACGCGCATCACGCGCCGCTCGACGCCGCCGAGCGGCCGGCTCGCGCGCTCGGCGTACGCGTGGATGAGTCGGTCGAGGAGGCCCTCGGGGCGGCCGCGCGACACGCCGACCGAGTTGGCGACGGTGTTCATCGTGCCGCCGCGGAGGAACGCGATCTGCGGCAGGGAGGCGCCCTCGTAGACGTTGATGAAGCCGGTGAGGGTGACGTGGTTCGTGCCGTCGCCGCCGCTGATGCCGAGGACGTCGATCTTGAGCCGCTTGAAGTCCTCGGCGATGCGATGAAGCTCCTCGACG
>JAEUKG010000827.1 GCA_016794325.1 Myxococcales bacterium
CGGATCCTCTTCGGATCACACGTCGAGCGCGAGCTTTTGTAGCCTGTAGCGGAGGCTACGGAAGCTCACGCCGAGCAGCTTCGCCGCCGCGGTTCGCACGCCACCGGTGCGCTCGAGCGCCTCGACGATGAGGCGGCGCTCCACCTCGCCGAGCACGTCGTCGAGGTTGCAGCCATCCTCGGGGAGGGAGACGAGCGACGGCGACGGCTGCCCAGCGGCGCCGCTCACCTCCTCGGTGAGGTCACCGAGCCCGAGCTGCGTCGAGGTGGCGAGGGTGACGGCGCGCTCGATGATGTTCTCGAGCTCGCGGACGTTGCCGGGGAAGTCGTAGGCCGCGAGGGCCCGCTGCGCGTCCGGGGTGAAGCCGCGCACGTCCTTGTCGTGTTGCCCGGCGCAGCGGCTCAAGAAGGCGCTGGCGAGGGGCAAGATGTCCTCCTTGCGGTCGCGCAGGGGCGGCATCTCGATGCGGATCACGTTGAGGCGGTAGTAGAGGTCCTGGCGGAACCGCCCCGCCTTCACCTCGACCTCGATGTTGCGGTTCGTGGCGCTGAGGATCCGCGTGTCGACGCTGCTCTCTTGGGCCTCGCCGATGCCTCGCACCTTCCGCTCCTGGAGCACCCGGAGGAGCTTCACCTGCATCTGCAGGGGCAGCTCGCCGACCTCGTCCAAGAGGACGGTGCCGCCGTCGGCCTCGCGGAAGATGCCGAGCTTGCGCCCGACCGCGCCCGTGAAGGCGCCCTTCTCGTGGCCGAAGAGCTCGCTCTCGAGGAGGGCCTCGGGGATCGCCCCGCAGTTGACGACCAAGAACGGGCGGCTCGCGCGCTCCGACGCCGCGTGGATCGCCCGGGCGACGCGCTCCTTGCCGGTGCCGCTCTCGCCGGTGATGAGCACGGTCGACTTGCTGTTCGCGATCCGCTCCACGAGGTCGGTCACCCGCCGCATCGCCGGCGACGTCCCCAGGAGCTCGCCCGGCTCGAAGCGGGCGACCTTGGCCCGGAGCTGGCGGTTTTCGCCGAGGAGCGCCCGCTTCTCGCGGGCCTTCTCCACGAGCGCCCGGAGCTCCCCGGTCGCGAAGGGCTTGGTGACGAAGTCGTAGGCGCCACGCTTCATCGCGTCGATGGCGGTCTCGACGGTCGAGTGCGCGGTCATGACGATGACCTGGGTCTCTTCGCTCCGCTCCCGGGCGATGGTGACGAGGTCGAGCCCCGAGCCGTCGGGCATCATGAGGTCGGTGATGACGACGTCGAACGGGGCGGGGCTGTTCAGGATCGACTCGCGGCCGGACGCGAAGCCGGGGGCCTGCGACACCTTGTAGCCCTCCCGACCGAAGAGGATCGAGAGCATCTCCCGGAGACCCGGCTCGTCGTCGACGAGGAGCAGGGTGCCGGCGTTCGGGACCTTGGCCATGGAACACCAATCCTACATGGTTGGGCAGGCGGCGGACGAGTATTGCCCGACGTGCGAAGGACAAATACTCTTTGGGTAGTGGCTTCAATCGCAGAGCCTCACGTGCCCGGCGACTCCGCGCCCCGTCCAGGGGAGGCCGCCGCCGACCCCGCTCGCGTGGCGGGCGCCGCGGGCTGGCTGTACTCTCGGCCGACGGATCTCTTCATCATGCTCGCGCCGTTCGCCGCCACCGCGGTGTGCGCGGCCGTCGAGCTGTCGCGGGGCCAGGGCCGCGTCCTCGAGCGCGACTACGCCGCGTGGATCTCCCAGTTCGTGTTCGGCAACACGAGCCACGTCATCTTGACGTTCCTCCTCCTCCTCGTCCGTCGCGACGTGCTCCGGGCCGCGCCGAACCAGGCGCGCTTGATCGTCGTCGGCGGCGTCACGGCGTTCCTCGCGTCGTTCGGGTTCTTGTGGCTCTTCGCGCGCACCATCCCCGCGTGGGTCGACTTCGGGACGTCGATCGTCGTCGTGTTCGCGACCCACCACGCCCTCTCGCAGACGAAGGGGATCTGGGCGCTCTACGGCCTGCGCGCCGTGGGCCTCGGCCTCGGTCGGCCGGACCGTCGGGAGCAGAGCCTCCAGCGCGTCTTCGTCCCCATCGGCCTCGTGCTGCTCATGGTTCGTCTGCTCTTCGTCCCCGCCGAGACGAACCGCACCTTCCCGCTGCTCCAGGCCATCCCCGGGCAGCCGGCCGTCTTGCCCTTCGCCGTCGTATGGGGCCTCGTCTTCGCTTGGGTCGCGTACGCCGCCTACGTCGCGCTCGCGATGCGGCGCGGCGGCGCGTCGCCCGCCCGCGCGCTCTACGTCCTCCTCCACTGCCTCGCGGTCGCGATCACGCTTCGCTGGCCCGCGTGGGGCACGGCGGTGTCGGCGGGGATGCACGGGCTCGAGTACTACTTCCTGTCGGCGCGCATGCTCGGCCCCGCGCAGGGGGAGACGTCGCGCGTCCGAGGGCCGATCGTGTGGGTGTGCATGGCGGTCGCGATGGCGCCCGCCCTCGTGATCGGGGTCCTGCTCTCACCGTTCAAGGGCGCGTTCGGGCTGCCGGCGAGCGCGAACGACACGGTGGAGATCGGGCGGCTCCTCCTCAACGCGGTCGTGATGACCCACTACTTCACCGACGCCTTCATCTACCGGTTCCGCATCCCGAGCGTCCGCGCGGTGGCGCTCCGCCGCCTGCACTTCGTCTGAGCGGGGTGCGGTGCTCTTCAACTCGCTCGCGTTCTTCGTCTTCGCGGCCGCGTTCTTCGCGCTCTGGCCGCTCGCGGCGCCGCGTCCGCGTCCGCGGCTCGCGCTGATCGCCGCGGCATCGCTCGTGTTCTACGGGTTCTGGGATCCCCGGTACGTGGTGCTCTTGGTCGGCACCGGCATCTGCGACTTCACGTTCGGGCTCGCGATGGAGCGCGCTCCCAGGGCCAAGACGCCGCTCCTCGCGGCGTCGCTGGTGGTGAACCTCGGGACGCTCTTCGCGTTCAAATACTCCGGCTTCGCGGCGCGGGTCGCCGACGGCGGGCTCGCCGCGCTCGGGAAGCCGACGCACCTCGCCGACGCGCTCCCGGCGATGCTGCGCGTCTTGCCCCCCGGGATCAGCTTCTACACGTTCCAGTCGATGAGCTACACGATCGACGTCCACCAGGGTCGCCTCAAGCCCACCCGGAGCTTCCTCCACTTCCTCGCGTTCATCTCGATGTTCCCGCAGCTCGTCGCGGGGCCGATCGTGCGCGCGCGGGATCTGCTCCCGGCCTTGCTCACGCACCGGGCCCCCGACGCCGGTGTCCGCTTCGGCGCGGTCTCGCTCGTCGCCTTCGGGTTCTTCAAGAAGGTGGTCGTCGCCGACAACCTGGCCGCCACCGTGGAGGCGGTCTACGGCGCGCCCCAGGGCGCGTCGTCGTTCGCCTATTGGATGGCGACGGTGATGTTCGCGATGCAGATCTACTGCGATTTTTCGGGCTACTCCGACATCGCCCGCGGGCTCGCGCGGCTGATGGGCTACGAGTTCCCCCAGAACTTCGACCACCCCTACGCCGCCCGGAGCATGCGCGACTTCTGGCGATCGTGGCACATGTCGCTGTCGTCGTGGTTCCGCGACTACGTGTACCTCCCGCTCGGCGGCCGCGAACACCCGACGCGCAACCTCTGGATCACGATGCTGCTCTCCGGCCTCTGGCACGGCGCGTCGTTCACGTTCCTCGCGTGGGGAGCTTGGCACGCCTTGCTCGTCACCGTCGAGCGCGCCGCCCGCCTCCCGGAGCGGGCGGCCCGGTCTTCGGTCGGCCGCGTGGTCGCGGCGCCGGTGGTGTTCGTGGCGGTGTGCGTCGGGTGGGTGTTCTTCCGCGCGAGCTCGCTCCCGCACGCGCTCCGCGTCCTCAGGGTGATGACGACGTCGGTGCCGGTCGTCGACCTCACCGAGGTCGCGATCCTCCGGGCGGGGTGGCCGCTCTTCTTCCTCGCGGTGGGCGTGGTCGCGGAGTGGATCGCGCGCGCGGCCGACGCGCGCGCGGCCGACGCGCGCGCGGCTGGCGCGACGGGGGCGCCGCGTTCACTCGCGCTCCGCTCGGTCGGCGTGGCGGTGATGGTGGCCGCCTGCGTGTTCCTTCGCGGCCCCGGCAACGCCTTCATCTACTTCCAGTTCTGAGATGGATCCCACCCTCCGCACCGCCCTGATCGCCGCCGCGCTCGTCGCCGGCGTGGGCCTGCTGCGCCCCCGGGGTCCCGCGATCGTCGAGGAGCGCGGAGTCCATCCGTCCCGGTTCTGGGCGGAGAAGGCGCGCGCGCGCGGGCGCTTCGACGTCGTGCTCGCGGGGGACTCGCGCGTCTTCCGCGGATTGTCGCCGGGAGCGATGAGCGCGCTCGCCCCCGCCGGCCGCGTGCACAACTTCGGCTTCTCGAGCGCGTGCGCGTGCGGACCCTACCTGACGTTCGTGGCCGATCGCGTCGACCCGGCGTCGGCGCGGCCGACGCTCGTGATCGGCGTGACCCCGCACTCGCTCACCCCGCACGCGGAGCGCGACAACGGCTACCTCGCCGAGGCTCGCCGCACGCCGTCGGAGGTGGCCGAGCGCATCTACCTCGCGCCCGCGCTCGGCTTCGTCGAGCCCATCGCCCCGTCGGAGCTGACGGGTGCGCTCCTCGGTCGGCCCGCGATGCGGAGCCGCTACCTCCAGCGCTACGAGGCCGACGGCTGGGTCGCGTCGGCGCTCGAGCCGGCCGAGCCCGACCGCGCCCTCGGCGAATACCGGCGGGTGCTGTCGACGTCGAAGGTGGAGCGGCGCCTCGTCGAGGAGCTCGGCGGCGTGGTCGCGGAGCTCCGCGCGCGCGGCGTGAGGGTGGTGGCGTTTCGCCCGCCCGCGTCCGCGGCCATGCGCGCGCTGGAGGCGGAGCTCGCGGGCTTCGACGAAGCGTTCGTGCGAGCGAGCCTCACGGCGGCCGGCGCGGACTACGTCGACGTCGATCCGGACGCGTACGCCACCTACGACGGCAGCCACCTCGGGGAGGAGGCGGCGGTCCGGCTCTCGCGCGACCTCGCGCGCGCGATCGCGCGCTGAAGGGCGTCCAGGGCTCGATTCGGGATCCGATTCACGCGCGACGGAGTCGCCGACGTGGGTGAGAGCCCAGGACCTGTCCAACCTCGGACGGCTCGAGGGCGCTCGCCGACCTCGTCGCCGACAAAACGACGCGGCGACCGACGTGGCGGCTCGTGTGCCGAGCGCTACGCGGTCGCCGCTCCGCTCGCCTCGCGCTATTCGCGGAGCTTGGCGAAGGCCGCCTTGGTCTCGCCGGCGCCGACGCTGACCGAGATGGTCTTCTTGAGCTGCTGCTCCGAGTTGATGAAGAGCACGGTGTGGTTTCCGGGCGTGACCTTCACCTTCACCTGCGGGGTCGGGCCGAGCGGCTTGCCGTCGAGCACGACCGACGAGGCCGGCAGCGAGTTGATGTTCAGGAAGGCCTCGCCCTTGTCGGCCTGGGCCGTCGCCGTCGGCTTCGCGCTGGCGGTCGGGGCCGCGGTCGTCGTCGGAGGTGTGGTGGCCGCCGTGGGGGGCGTGGTGGGGGCCGTCGTGGCCGCGGTGGTCGTGACCGGAGCGGTCGTCTGCGCGGTCGTCGCGACGGGCGCGCCCTTCACGTCGAGGGTGACGTTGAAGGTCTTCTCGGCCTGGCCGTCCTCGAAGCTGATCGGCATCTTGTAGTCGTTGAAGCCGACCTTCGACGCCTCGAGCGCCCACGACTTCGACGTGTCGATGTCCACCGAGATCGGGAGCATCGGCAGCTCGCGGCGGTCGGTGCCGGACACGATGTAGACCTTGGCGCCGGGTGTGCCGAGCTGCACCGTGGCCTTGCCCTTGAGCACCTTGAGGGTGATCGGGCCGAGATCCTCGATCTTGTCCTTCTCGACGATGACGCTGCGCTCGACCGCGGCGTAGCGATCGCTGCCGGCGATGCGGAGCTTGTGGTCGCCGGGCGCGAGGTCGGTGAGCTCCTGCGGGAGCGAGCCGATCTCCTTGCCATCGACGTAGAGCTTCACGCCCGGCTGGTTGCCGGCGACCTTCACCCCGGTGCCGGTCTTGGCGCTGGCGCCCGCGGTGACGAGGGTGAAGTCCACCGCCGTCGACTTGCGCGTCTCGACGGTGACCGCGCGCGAGGCGACGGGCTCGAAGCCCGACGCGAGCACCTTGACCTGGTGCTCACCCGCCGAGATCGTCTCGATCACGCACGGCGCGGTGTCGCACTGCTTCTTGCCGTCGACGAACACCTCGACGCGATCGACCGTCGCGCCCTTGCCGTCGGCGACGTTGACGACGACCTTGCCGTTGCGCGGCATGGCGACGAAGACGGCGGCGGCGGCGATGACTCCGAGGGCGACGACTCCGAGCCCGACGAGCAAGCCCGTGTTGCTCTTCGGTTGCGGCTGCGGACGGACGACCGCGGTGGCCTCCATCGCGCGGCTCGACATCTGGCCCGAGGGAGCGACGGAGGGCGCAGCGGGGGCCTGCGAGATGGGCTGCGCAGGGACGGACGCGCGGGGCTGACCGAGCGGGGGCTGCGATGGACCGTTGCCCATCGGACCCGGCATCGGGATCGGCTGGGTCGACTGGTTGCCCTGCGCGGCCGGCACGCTCGACGCGCGCGCGAACGCCGAGCCGACACCCGAGGGCGGAGCCGACGGGATCGGCGCCGTCGACGGCGGCGACGTCATGCTGGACCGCCCCGGCGGGGGCGGCGGCGGCGGCGCCGAGGCGCCGCGCATCGACGCCGGGCCGGGGCCGTTCGGCGGCGGGGGCGGCGGGGGCGGCGGGGCGGCGAAGCCGTTGAGCCCGACGAGGGTCTTCTTCGGGTTCGTGAGGATGTCGGGATCGGCGCGCTCGGTGCGCTGCTCCGGCGGCGGCTGGGCCGACGCGCGCGCGGGAGCGCCCGCGGCAGGCGGAGGCGGCGTGCCCGCGGCGGGCGCGACCGGCATCTGCGAGCTCTGGCTCTTCTCCTTGTCGAAGACGTGGGTGGCCTCGTCCTCGTCGTCCCAGTCCATGTCGAGGTTGCCGCTGCCGTTCTGCGGCTTGGTCTGCGCGACCTGGGCCGCCTGGGCGGACTGCGCCATCGGCGTGGTGGGAGGCGCGGCGCTGACCGGGCCCGCGCTCTGCTTCACGGTCGCGGGCGCTGCGCTCATCACCTGCGGGGTGGGCGCGCCGCTCGGCAGACCGCCCGGGGGCGTCTGGGGACCGAGGGCCGGGAGCGAGCCGCGACCCGGCGGCGGCGGGGGAACCTTGGAGCCCGGCGAGAAGCCCGGAGACGACGGCGAGCGCGCCGCGATCGGGGGAGCCTGGAAGGGCGGCTGCGAGGGGACGGTCGGAGGCGTCGAGGGGGCGGTCGCGGCCGGAGCGGCCTGCATGCCGGGCGGCGGAGGCGGCGGGCGCACGGAGGCCGGCGGAGGTGCGGGGGGCGCGGACTGCGCGGGCGGCGGCAGCGGCGGGGCAGCGACGCCCTGCCCGATGAGCGTGCGCTTCATGTCGCCGACGGGCTGCGCGAAGGCGGGGGCGGCGGGCATCGCCGAGCTCGAACGAGGCGGCGGAGGCGGCGCGGGTGCGGCCGACGCACGGTCCTCCTTCTTCTTCTTTCCGAGCCCCTCGAAAATGTCGAGGTCCGAACCCTTGTTGTCGTCAGACATCCGTGTCTCCTGAAGCTGCATGATACGCTCTCGTCTCGGCTCTGGGCTGCGGAGATCGTTGCCGTTTCCGCCGGGAGGAGCGTCCGAGGCCCTCCGAACGGCAACGTCGGTCTCTCCAAAGAGCTCCCGCATGGTGCGAGCGATCTCGTCGCGGGTGGCCGTAGCCCCTACGAATTCCGAGAAAGCATTGAGTTCTTTGTAAAGCTCGCGCGCCGAACGGTAGCGCTCGTCGGGTGACTTGGCGAGCGCCTTCAATACGATTTTGTCCAATTCTTGCGGTAGTTTCGAATCGTGACGCGAAGGAGACTCTACCTCCTGGTTGCGCACTTTCTCCAAGACCATGATTTCATTGGGGCCCGTGAAGAGGCGTTTGCCCGTCAGGAGCTCCCACATGCAGACACCCAGCGAAAAGACGTCGGTGCGTTGGTCGACCGACGCCGCGCTGCGAACCTGCTCCGGGCTCATGTAGCCGAACTTGCCCTTGATTGTCCCGGCCTGGGTTCGGCTGACCTTGCCTCGCGCCTTGGCGATGCCGAAGTCGATGAGCTTCACGTCGCCGGAGTAGGACACGACGATGTTCTGGGGGGACACGTCGCGGTGCACGAGGGCGATGCTCTCGCCCGACTCGTCCTTGCGAGCGTGCGCGTACGCGAGGCCCTCGCCGACGCGGGTGAAGACGTAGAGCAAGAACCGGAGCGGGAGGCGGACGTCGAGCGACGCCATCCGCTCGAACACCTGCCGGAGATCACGCCCGTCGACGTATTCGTAGGCGATGAAGTAGCGGTCGTCGACCTTGCCGAACTCGACGAGGCGCGCGATGTGCGGGTGCGAGAGCCTCGACGTGATCCGAGCCTCGTCGAGGAACATCGCCACGAACTCCTCGTCCTCGGCGACGGTGGGCAGGATGCGCTTGAGCGCGACGAGCTGGCCCTTCTTGTCGCGCGCGCGAAACACCTCGGCCATCCCGCCGGTCGCGAGCCTCTGGAGCAGCTCGTAGCTGCCGAACCGTTCGGGGAGTGCCACCGGAGATCCTCTCGAAGTTTACCTGATTTTCACGCTCGAAGAAGCGGCCCCGCGCCTTTGTCGCCGAGCGGGTCGCGAAATCGCCGGGCGCGCCCCGCGTTCGTCCTTTGGGGCGTCACTTCGGGAGTCACTTGGGGGCGGCGGCGGAGCCGCTGGGAGCGGCGGAGGTGGCGGGCGGAGCGCCCTTCTTGAAGTAGCGGACGCGCTGCGATTGCAGGGGGAGCCAGGTGTCGGCGCCGACGATCGGCGTGCTCTCGAAGTAGGGCTTGGCGCCCGGCGCCGGGGCTCGGACGAAGCGCGTGGCCGTCGCCTCGGCGCGGGAGGGATCGCCCGCGAGGTCCATCGCTCCGCCGAGGACGGGGTGCGTGCCGTCGACGACGAGCATGCGGACACGGCAACCGGCGCGCTCGAGGAGCTTGTCCATCGCGCGCGCGGCGTCGTCCGACGCGGACGCGCCGGGCGGGAGCTCGAGCCAGTCGAGCATCCCGTCGTCGTCGCGGACGCCGACCGCGGCGCGGGCGCCGCGCGCGGCGGGGGAGCCCGCGGGCGCGCCGCGCGCGATCACCGTCGCGCCGGCGGGGGCGCTCGGCCCGAGATCGAACACGCCCCGGTCGTGGGTGAGCACGAGGGGCGGCGCGGCCACCGCGGGGACGGCGGCGGGGCGGTCGAACGCGACGACGAGCTTTCCCGACGTGCCCGGCGCGATGGCGTGCGGATCGAAGCGCGCGGCGCGGAGCGCGAGGCCGCCGTCGCCCTGGGCGGTGGCGGTGGCGACGGCGTAGGGGAAGCCGTGCTGCGGCAGGCCCTTCGTGCGCCACGCGCCGCCGTCGCCGGGCGCGCCCTCCGGTCGCGGCAGCGGCGCGCCCGGGAGCACGGGCCGCGCCGTGAGGTAGAAGAAGTCGCGCCCGTGACGCTGCACGTATTGGGGGAAGTTCATGTGGATCATCCCCTTGATCATCCGGCGCGCGCGGACGCGGAAATCGGGCAGATCCTTGATCGTGCCCTCGTACTCCCAGTCGCCCTGCAGCGGCCGCCCGAGTGGCTTGAAATCGTTTGCAGGTTGCACGTTGTAGAACTCGAAGCCGGCGAGGCCCGGGTTCATGTCGAGGTGCACGCCGTAGGCGCAGCGCGCGGCGAGCATGCCCGCCGCGAGCACCTCCGGCGCCATGTCCGTGCCCCAGAAGTAGCCGACGTAGCCCTCCTTGGTGAGGCACACCCCGCTGCGCGTCGTGTGGATGTTGTCGGCCCAGCCGATCGGCGTGCCGCCCCACCACGTGCGGCCCCAGGGGTTGATCTTCCCGTCCTGCACGAGGGCGGTGAGGTTCTGCCGGTACGAGATCACCTCGTCGGGGACGTCGGTCTGTCGCGGCCACGAGCCGAACGCCGTGGAGCCGTCCTTGAGCTCGAGGATCGTGGCCGCGTACGGCTTCGGAGGCAGGTACAGGATGCCGTTGGCCTGCATCCCGAACTCGCCGTGCGTCGCTTGGAAGCCGCCGTTGAAGCCGCCGACGAGCCGCCGCACGACCTCGGGGGTGCGCGGCACGACGCCCGGCCCCGCGGCGCCGGTCGCGCTCACGGGCTCGACGGTGCCGGCCTCCATGTGGAGCGCGACCTGTCGCGGATCCCACATCGTCACGTAGACGCGCGTGAACGGGCGCTTGGGGTCGGAGCGCACGAACGAGGTGACGAAGGCGGGCGGCGCGCCCTTCGTCTGGGTGATGAAGGGGTCCTTGTCGAGGGCGATCCATTGGCCCTCGTTCGGCAACGCGGGGGTGATCACCGGTGCCATCGGCGCCGGCGGCCAGCCGATCTCCGGGTCGGTGAAGCTCGCCGGCTCGACCTTGCCGGCGTTGACTCCGCCGAGATCCGACTCGACCTCGCTCGCGCTCTTGTCCTTCACGACGCGCGACCTCGCGTCGTAGAAGAGCTCGAGCCCGGTGAAGGCGACGGCCTTCACGTATTGCATCTTCTCCTCGCCGAGCCAGGTGACCGCGCGGACGCGGTCGACGGCCCACGGCGCGAGGGACGGCGGCCGCGCCTTCTCGCCGCGCCGCGCGGTGGCGAGCGCCTTCGTCGTCGGCGCGATCGCGCCGGTCGCCGCGTCGATGCCGAGCACCTCGCCGCCGTCGAGCTTCGCCTCGAGGTGGCCGGGCGTCGCGCTGCGCCACGACAGCTCGACGCGCGCGCTCGGCGCGGCGAGCGTGTAGACGTCGTGCGCGACGCCGCGGGCCTGGCCGGTCGCCTGCCACTCCGTCACCCGCGTCTGCAGCCTCTGCACCGAGGTGAACTCGTCGGGCGTGTCGCGACCCTCGACGTCGAGCACGTGCACGGCGGTGATCGCGCCGTCGAGCTCGGTCGTGTAGGCGACGAAGCGCCCGCTCGCGACGGGCCGGCCCTCGTCGACGCTGCCCGAGCGCGTGAGGTCGTGGACCGCGCCGACCGACAGGAGCTGCCCCTCCGGCGAGAGCGTCGCCTCCGCGAGGAAGAGATCGGACGGGCTCGCCCCGACCCGCGCCCGCACCACCGCCCGCGCCGAGCGACGGAGGCCGACGCCGCGACCGAGCGGATCGAGCCACACGACGTCGTCGGCCTCCGCGTGCAGCCCGTGGTCGAGTTCGAGCGCGCGGGCGAGGGCGGCCGAGCGGCTGGGCGCGCCGTCGAGCGCGCGCGAGCTCACCGCGTGTTTCGCGGCGAACGCGGCCAGCAGCACGAAG